>JBDIAD010000173.1:0-3762 GCA_039812205.1 Leucobacter sp. | reverse complement strand
TGACCGTGAACGCGTAGTCCACCGCGATGCCCATCCACAGGACGTTCACGACAGTGCCGATCCCGAGCTTCTGCTTCAGCGGGATCCAGAGCAGCAGCACCACGGCGCTCGTCAGAATACCGATCGTGCCGAAGCTGAGCGGCGCATAGTGCGTGATGCCCTGCGTCAGCACGTCCCACGACGCCGATCCGAGGTTCCCTCGGACGAGGAACGCGGACGAGAAGCCGAGAATCGTGACCCCGCCCATCAGCTGCGCCGCGCGACGCCAGAACAGGACGGGCAGCTTCATCGGCGGCTCCTTCGTCAGTGGCGGGCTTCACCGCAAGAGTACCGCTCGGGCAACGCCCCCCGCTCCCGGCTAGCATGGGTCGCGTGCAGACGCTCCCGAAGATCCCCGCCCTGATCGCTTTCGACCTCGACGACACGCTCGCCCCTTCGAAGTCGCCGGCGCAGCCCCGGATGCTCGCCGTGTTCGCCCGTCTGCTCGAGCGCACCACGGTCGCGGTCATCTCGGGCGGCAATTTCGAGCAGTTCGAGACGCAGCTCGTCTCACGGCTCGAGGGCGTCGATGAGGCGGCTCTCGAGAAGCTGCACCTGCTGCCGACCTGCGGCACCCGCTACGAGCGCCGCAGCGCGGGCAAGTGGCACACGATGTACCAGGAGCATCTCACCCCTCAGGAGCGCGAGCACGCGCTCGCCGCGCTGCGCGAAGAGGCCGAACGGCTCGGGCTCTGGGAGGCGGAGACCTGGGGCGAGATCCTCGAGGACCGCGGCTCCCAGGTCACCTTCTCGGCACTCGGACAGCGGGCGCCGGTGGCCGCGAAGCAGGCCTGGGATCCCGACGGGTCGAAGAAGAACGCGCTGCGCGCGGCGGTGGCGGATCGCCTTCCGGGGCTCGAGGTCCGAAGCGG
This sequence comes from Leucobacter sp., assembly GCA_039812205.1. GTDB lineage: Bacteria > Actinomycetota > Actinomycetes > Actinomycetales > Microbacteriaceae > Leucobacter. The sequence goes on along the minus strand of JBDIAD010000173.1, from coordinate 2,851 downwards.
CGGTTCGACCTCGGTGGACATCACCCGCACCGGAATCGACAAGGCCTACGGGATGCGCAAGCTCGCCGAGCTCACGCATATCCCTCTCGAGGAAATGCTGTTCGTCGGCGATCGTCTCGACCCGGACGGCAACGACTACCCGGTGAAGGCGATGGGCGTGGCGTGCCACGCGGTCGCCGATTGGGAGGACACCGCCGACTTCTTGGAGCGGCTGCTCGCCGACTGAGCCGAGTCGTCGGGCGGCGAGCCGGCCTCTGCTCGGTCGCGGCTCAGCTGTGCGGCCCTGGAGCGCTCAGCTCACCGTCGCGGGGGCGAGCTCCAGCACCGCCGCCGTATCGGCGAGGGTCTTCGCTGCCAGCGCCGCGTCGGCGTTGACGTCGGTGCCGAACGACGGAATGTGCTCGGTGACGATCTGCCGCCAGTCGCTCGCGAACTTCTCGGGGAAGCAGCGCTGCATGACGTCGAGCATGGCGAACACCGCGGTCGACGCACCGGGCGAGGCGCCGAGCAGGCCCGCGATCGAGCCCTCGCCACCGGTGACGACCTCGGTGCCGAACTGCAGCACGCCGCCCTTCTTGGGATCCTTCTTCATGACCTGCACGCGCTGACCGGCCGTGATCATCTCCCAGTCGCTTTCGCGGGCGGTCGGCATGTACTGGCGCAGCGACGCCATCTGCTTGTTCCGGCTCGCCAGAACCTCGCCGATCAGGTACTTCTCGAGGCCGAACTCGGAGAGGCCGACCTTCAGCATCGGCCCGAGATTGTGGCCGCGCACCGACAGCGGCAGGTCGAGCCACGATCCCTTCTTCAGGAAGTTCGGGCTGAACCCGGCGTAGGGCCCGAAGAGCAGGCTCTGCTTGCCGTTCACCATGCGGGTGTCGAGGTGCGGAACGGACATCGGCGGCGCACCGACGGCCGCCTTGCCGTACACCTTCGCCTTGTGCTGGTTCACGATCTCGGGGTTGTCGCACCGCAGGAACTTGCCGCTGATCGGGAAGCCGCCGAAGCCGCGGATCTCGGGAATGCCCGAGGACTGCAGCAGCGGCAGCGCGCCGCCGCCGGCGCCGACGAACACGAAGCGCGCGTTGATGACCGACTTGCCGTACCCCGTGCGGTTGCGCACGAAGACATCCCAGGTGCCGTCGGCGCGGCGCTTGAGGTTCTTCACCTCGGTGCCGAGCTGCACCGCCGCACCGGCCTCCGCGAGCTGTGCCGTGAGGCGGCGCGTGATCTCGCCGAAGTCGACGTCGGTGCCGCTCATCGAATGGGTCGCCGCGATCTTCTCGCCGCGCTCACGGCGCTCGATGACGAGCGGCGCCCATTCGGCGATCTTCTCGCCGCTCTCGCTGAACTCCATGTCGGAGAAGAGCGGCTCCTCCTTCAGGATCTCCCAGCGGCGACGCAGGTAGTCGACGTTCGCCTCGCCGGTCACGAACGTCATGTGCGGCACGGTGTGGATGAATCCCTTGGGATCGCCGAGCACCCCCGCCTTCACGAGCGATGACCACCACTGGCGGGACAGTTGGAACTGCTCGTTGATGTCGATCGCCTTCGCGCTCGACAGCGACCCGTCGGCGCCCTCGGGCATGTAGTTCAGTTCGCACAGCGCGGCGTGGCCCGTTCCGGCGTTGTTCCAGGCGTTGCTCGACTCGGTCGCGACCTCGTCGCGCGATTCGAGCAGGTGGATCGTCCAGTTCGGCTCAACCTGATGCAACAGGGTTCCGAGGGTGGCGCTCATGATCCCGCCACCGATGAGGACCACATCGACTGTGTTGTTACTCATGAATACTCAGTCTACCCCTCCAGTGCGCGCGCTTTTGCCCGCTTCAACGTGCCCAGGGTCGAGTCGATGAGCATGCGGTAGCCCAATCGCCCGGCCTCGTTCGCGCGCTGCGCGCCGCCCACGACGGGCCGGATCTCACCGGCGAGGCTGAGCTCGCCGACCGCGGCGAGCTCAGTGGGCAGCGCCCGATCGGTCGAGGCGGAGATCACGGCGAGCGCGATCGCGAGGTCGGCCGCGGGTTCGGAGAGCTTCACGCCGCCGACGGTCGACACGTAGACGTCTTTGTCGTGCAGCCGGATGTTCGCGCGCCGCTCGAGGACGGCGAGGATCATCGCCACCCGCGCGGAGTCGACACCGCTGGTGACGCGGCGCGGATTCGGGGTGGCGCTCGCCGCGACGAGCGCCTGCACCTCGACGGGGAGCGCACGACGCCCCTCCATCGCGATCGTCGCACAGGTACCGCTCACGGGCTCGCTCCCCCGGCTCAGGAAGAGCCCCGACGGGTCGGGCACCTCGGCGATACCGTTGCCCGCCATCTCGAAGCAGCCGATCTCGTCGGTCGGGCCGAATCGGTTCTTCAGGCTCCGCAGGAACCGGAGCGCGGTCTGCCGGTCGCCCTCGAAGTGGCAGACCACATCGACCAGATGCTCGAGCAGCCGGGGCCCGGCGACCGAACCGTCCTTGGTGACGTGCCCGACCAGGATCACGGGCACGCCGCGCTGCTTCGCCTCGCGGATGAGCGCACTCGCGGCCTCGCGCACCTGGGCCGGCCCGCCGGCGCTGCCCTCGACCTGGTCGCTCACGAGCGTCTGCACGGAATCGACGATCACGAGCGCCGGGTTCACCGCGTCGATGTGCCCGAGCACCGTCGCGAGATCGTTCTCGCTCGCGAGGTAGAGCGTGTCGTGCAGGGCGCCCGTCCGTTCGGCGCGCATGCGGATCTGCCCGGTCGACTCCTCACCGCTCGCGTAGAGCACGCGGCCGCCCTCGGCCGCCACGCGCGCGGCGACGTCGAGCAGCAGCGTCGACTTGCCGACTCCGGGTTCGCCGGAAAAGAGGATCGCGGCG
>JBDIAD010000172.1:0-3779 GCA_039812205.1 Leucobacter sp. | reverse complement strand
CGAACGGTCGCCGTAATTCGCGAAACCGCTCGCGCAAGCAGAACGCCGACGCAGCCGAGACCGACAGCGGCTCGCCCGAGAGCGAGAACGAGGGCAAGAACGGCGATAGCAACAAGAACGGCGGATCTTCGCGCGGCGGCGACACCCAGCAGCGTTCGAGCCGCACCCGCCAGCGCGAGCGCAAGCGCCGCCAGGGTGACGATCTCGACCCCGAGATCACCGAGGACGACGTGCTGCTTCCCGTGGCCGGCATTCTCGACGTGCTCGACAACTACGCCTTCGTGCGCACGAGCGGCTACCTGCCCGGCACCAACGACGTCTACATCTCGCTCGGCCAGGTGAAGAAGTACGGCCTGCGCAAGGGCGACGCCATCGTCGGCGCGATCCGCCAGCCCCGCGAGGGCGACGGGGGAGGCCGTCAGAAGTACAACGCCATCGTGAAGATCGACTCGATCAACTCGCACCCCGTGAACGAGAACACCGAGCGCGCGGAGTTCGCCGCGCTCGCCCCGCTCTTCCCGCAGGAGCGCTTCGCGCTCGATGCGGCCGGTGCGACCGCCGCGACCCGCTTCATCGACGCGATCGCGCCGATGGGCAAGGGCCAGCGCGTCCTGATCAGCGGCCCGGCGCGTTCCGGCAAGAGCGCGCTCGCCGGCGAGATCGCCGACGCCATCGGCGCGCAGCACCCCGATGCGCACCTCATGGTCGTGCTGATCGACGAGCGGCCCGAAGAGGTCACCCGCCTGCAGCGCAGCGTGAACGGCGAGGTCATCGCCTCGACCTTCGATCGCGGGGCCGAGGATCACGCGACCATCGCCGATCTCGCCATCGAGCGGGCGAAGCGTCTGGCGGAGCTCGGGCACGACGTGGTCGTGGTGATCGACTCGGTCACCAGCCTGGTGCGCGCCTACAACCTGCTGACGCCGGCGGCGACTCGCGGCCCGGCGGGCGTGATCGACGCCGCGGCGATCGTCCCCGTGAAGCGCCTGCTCGGCGCGGCGCGCAACATCGAGAACGGCGGATCGCTGACCGTGATCGCCACCGCGCAGGCCGGCGGGGCCACGGACGAGATCGTGCTCGACGAGCTGGGCGGGACGGCGAACCTCGAGGTGCGCCTGAATCGTGATCTCGCGGTGCAGCAGGTCTTCCCGGCCGTGGACGTCGTCGCGACCTCGACGCGCAATGCGGATCTCCTCATCGGCGAGCCCGGCGCCCGCGCGGTCGCCGCGCTGCGCAGGCGGCTCATCGGTCTGGGCGGCGAGGCCGCGGTGGAGGATCTGCTGAAGCAGATCGGTTCGACCGGCTCGAACGCCGAACTGCTCGCGGCCGCGCAGCGCGGCCGCGCCTGATCCTCACCGCATATTCCGGAGGAAGCATGTTCGAACAGGTCGATTCGCTGCTCGCCGAGCACGGCGAGCTGCAGGAGGAACTCTCGGATCCCGCGCTGCACGCGGATCCCGCGCGCTCGCGACGGGTCAACCGCCGCTACGCGGAGCTCAGCAAGATCAAGGCCGCGTACGAGCACTGGCAGCAGGTGGGCGAAGATCTCGAGGCCGCCCGCGAACTGGCGAAGGAGGATGAGAGCTTCGCCGAGGAGGTCCCGGAGCTCGAGGCCTCCCTCGCCGAGACGCAGGAGCGCGTGCGGCGGCTGCTGATCCCGCGCGACCCGGACGACGCGCGTGACGTGATCCTCGAGATCAAGGGCGGCGAGGGGGGCGCCGAGTCGGCGCTCTTCGGCGCGGACCTGTTGCGCATGTATATGCACTACGCGGAATCCAAGGGGTGGAAGACCGAGATCCTCGAGCGCGACGAGAGCGACCTGGGCGGGTACAAGAATGTCCAGGTCGCCATCAAGGGCAATGCGAGCGACCCCTCGCAGGGCGTATGGGCGCATCTGAAGTACGAGGGCGGCGTGCATCGCGTGCAGCGCGTTCCGGTCACCGAGTCGCAGGGGCGGATCCACACCTCCACCACCGGCGTGCTCGTGTACCCCGAGGTCGACGAGCCCGAAGAGGTCGAGATCAACCAGAACGATCTGAAGATCGACGTCTACCGATCCTCGGGCCCCGGCGGGCAGTCCGTGAACACGACGGACTCGGCCGTGCGCATCACTCATCTGCCGACCGGCATCGTCGTCGCCATGCAGAACGAGAAGTCGCAGCTGCAGAACCGCGACGCGGCGATGCGCGTGCTGCGCGCACGACTGCTCGCGCGCCAGCAGGAGGAGGCGGCCGCGGAGGCGTCCGCGCATCGCTCCAGCCAGATCCGCACCATGGACCGCTCGGAGCGCATCCGCACCTACAACTTCCCCGAGAACCGCATCGCGGATCATCGCACCGGGTACAAGGCCTACAACCTGGACCAGGTGATGAACGGAGCCCTCGATCCGGTGATCGAATCCTGCATCCGCGCCGACGAGGAGGAGCGGCTCGCGAACCTCTGAACACGCGGGCGCGCGAATGCGCTCGTGCGCGCTCCGACGGGGTGCGCACGAGTAGCATGAGGGGATGACATCGCGCCGCGCCGTGCTTCCCTGGCTCGTCTGGGTCTCGGGATCCCTGGCCTACGCGGTGGCCGTGATGAACCGCTCGTCGCTGTCGGCGCTGGGACCCGCGACGCAGGAGCACTTCTCCATCGACGCGACCACGCTGTCGGCCTTCGCCATGCTGCAGCTCGTGATGTATGCGGGGCTGCAGATCCCCGTCGGCATCCTGCTCGACAAGTACGGCTCGTCGATCATGATCGTGAGCGGCGGCATTCTCATGAGCGTCGGCCAGATCGGCATGGCGACCGCCGAGAACGTGTGGATCGCGATCGCCGCGCGCATGCTCGTGGGGGCCGGCGATGCGTGCACCTTCATCAGCGTGATCCGGCTGATCCCCGAGTGGTTCTCGGTGCGCCAGATCCCGGTGCTCAGCCAGCTCACGAGCATGTGCGGCTTCGCCGGGCAGCTCGTCTCGGTGACCCCGCTCGCGCTGCTGGTGGGCGGCGCGGGCTGGGCGACCGGCTTCCTCGGCGTCGCGGCGACCTGCTTCCTGGTCGCGCTGCTCGGAGCGGTCGTGCTGCGCGACGGCCCGGGCATCGGAACCATCGTGGAACGTCTGCGGGGGCGCGTCGGCCCCGCGAGTCGGGACGCGAGATCGTTCGGCGCCGCGGATTCGACGGGGGTGCTCACGGCGATGGCGCCGCCCCCGACCGGGATGATCCGGGTGATCGATCCGAACGCCGAGGTGCGAAACCGCTATCCCGGCAGCGGCTTCTTCACGACTGTGCGGCAGCTGCTCTCGATCCCGGGCATTCGGCTCGCCTACTGGGTGCACTTCACGACCCCGTTCGCGGCGACGGTCTTCCTGCTGCTCTGGGGCACGCCGTTCCTCGTGGGCGGCTTCGGCATGCCGATGCCGACGGCGCAACTGCTGCTGAGTCTCACGGTGGTCTCGAGCATGGTGGCCGGCGTGCTGCTCGGCCCGCTCACCTCGCGCTACCCGGAGAAACGCGTGCGGTTCGCGCTCATCGTCGCGTTCATCATCATCGCGATGTGGATCGCCGTGCTCGTGTGGCCCGGCACCCCGCCCACCTGGTTCATCTTCGTGTTCGTCATCGTGATGCCGCTGGGCGGGCCCGCGTCGATGATCGCCTTCGAGGTCGCGCGCTCCCACACGCCGCGCAGTCTCGCGGGCTTCGGCACGGGGCTCGTCAACACCGGCGGCTTCACCTCGGCGCTGCTCGTGATCCTTCTGATCGGCCTGATCCTCGATCTGCAGGAAGCCGGTTCGCCC
>JBDIAD010000171.1:0-3822 GCA_039812205.1 Leucobacter sp. | reverse complement strand
GTTCCGGGGTGCCCGCGGCCGGGCGGCCCTCGCTTCGGCGCGGCCACCGTTTCTGCGGCACGCCGACGAGTCGAGTACCGCGCGAGGGGTTCCCGCTCAGTCGACCGAGGTGTCCGTCTCGCGGTCCACAGGGCGGGCCACGGGGATTCTGGTGCCCCGCACCTGCTCGGCGAGGCTCGCCGCGATCTTCGGCGCGGTGAGCCCCGCGTCGTCGAGCAGCTCGGTACGGCTGGCGTGGCGCAGGAAGGTATCGGGCACGCCGATCTCGCTGACGGCCGTATCGACTCCCCCGTCCCGGAGCGCCTGCCTGATCCGCGTGCCGACCCCTCCGACGCGGATGCCGTCCTCGATGCTGATGAGAATGCGGTGGGTTCTCGCGATCTCCACTACCGAATCGGCGACCGGGATCACCCAGCGCGGATCCACGACTGTCGAGGAGATGCCCTCCGCCTCGAGAAGCTCCGCGACCTCGAGCGCGAGCGCGCTCATCGGCCCGATCCCGACGATCAGCACATCGGCGCCCGATCCGCCTCGCAGAATGTCGACGCCGTCCTCAGTGCGGCTGAGCGCCGGCAGCTCGGCCCCGATCGCCCCCTTCGGGTATCGCAGCACCGTGGGGCCGTCGTCGACGCCGACGGCCTCGCGCAGCAGTTCGCGGAGGCGCTCGGCATCGCGCGGCGCGGCGATGCGGATCCCGGGCACGACCTGGAGCACCGCGAGATCCCACACCCCGTTGTGGCTCGCGCCGTCGGGCCCGGTGATGCCCGCCCGATCGAGCACGAAGGTCACCCCGGCCCGGTGCAGCGCGACGTCCATGAGCAGCTGATCGAAGGCGCGATTCACAAACGTCGCGTAGAGGGCGACGACGGGATGCAGCCCGCCGTAGGCGAGCCCCGCGGCCGTCGTGACGGCGTGCTGCTCGGCGATTCCCACGTCGTAGACCCGCTCGGGCATGGCCTGGGCCATGGCGCCGAGCCCGGTCGGCAGCAGCATCGCCGCCGTCATCGCGACGATCCGCTCGTCCTGTCGCGCCAGCTTCAGGATCTCCTCGCCGAAGACGCCGGTATAGCTCTGCTCTCCCCCGCTGCCGCCGATCGACGCACCGGTGTCGGGGTCGATCTTCCCGACGGAATGGAAGAGATCGGAGGAGTCGTTCTCGGCGAGGGCGTAGCCGCGCCCCTTCTCGGTGATGACGTGCACGAGGGTAGGGCGGCCGTATCCCTTCGCGAGCTGGAGCGCTCGCTCGACGGCCTCGAGATTGTGCCCGTCGATGGGGCCGACGTACTTGATGTCGAGATTGCTGTAGAGATCCTGATTTCCGCTCGCCCGGCTCACGAGTCCGCGCAGAGCCCCGCGCGCCGCCTGGTACACCGTGCGTCCGGGGTGCCCGAATCTGCTGAACAGCCGCTCGCTGCCCTCCTGCAGATCGCGGTACCCGCCGGTGAGGCGGATCCGATTCAGGAAGCGCGCCATTCCGCCGATGGTCGGCGCATATGATCGCCCGTTGTCGTTCACCACGATGACGAGGTTGCGATCGTTGTCGTCCGTGATGTTGTTGAGCGCCTCCCACGTCATGCCGCCGGTGAGCGCGCCGTCGCCCACGACCGCGACGACGTAGCGGTCCTCCTGGCCGGTTCGCGCGAAGGCGCGGGAGATGCCGTCCGCCCAGCTCAACGAGCTCGAGGCGTGCGAGCTCTCGACGATGTCGTGCACGCTCTCCGCGCGCTGCGGGTAACCGGCGAGACCGCCGGCCTGACGCAGTCGCGAGAAGTCCTGGCGCCCGGTGAGGATCTTGTGCACATACGACTGATGACCGGTGTCCCAGACGATGGGATCGTTCGGCGAATCGAAGACCCGGTGCAGAGCGATCGTGAGTTCGACGACCCCGAGATTGGGGCCGAGGTGGCCGCCGCTCTGCGACACCTGGGCGATGAGGAACTCGCGTATCTCTGCGGCGAGTTGCCGAAGCTCGTCCGGTGTCATCCCGTCGAGATCACGCGGCCCCTGGATACGCTCGATCATCCTCTCATTCTATCGAGTGACGGATGTCCGTTCCGGGTACGAGAAGGGCCCGGACAGCGATGCCCGGGCCCTTCTCGCGTTCGCGGTGTCTGGAGTGAACGCCCTAGACGAGCGAGCGCAGCACGTACTGCAGGATGCCGCCGTTGCGGTAGTAATCGGCCTCACCCGGAGTATCGATGCGAACGACCGCGTCGAACTCGACCACGGTGCCGTCCGTCTTCGTGGCCTTCACCGCGAGCGTCTTCGGCGTGGTGCCGTTGTTGAGCTCGGTGACACCGGAGATGTCGAAGCTCTCCGTACCGTCGAGTCCCAGCGTGTCGGCGTTCTGGCCGGCGGGGAACTGCAGCGGCAGCACGCCCATTCCGATCAGATTGGAGCGGTGGATCCGCTCGAAGCTCTCGGTGATCACCGCGCGGACACCGAGCAGGCTCGTGCCCTTCGCCGCCCAGTCGCGCGAGGAGCCCGATCCGTACTCCTTGCCGCCCAGCACCACGAGCGGAACGCCCGCCGCGATGTAGTTCTGCGCCGCATCGTAGACGGTGGCCTGCGGGCCGCCCTCCTGCGTGAAGTCGCGGGTGAAGCCGCCCTCGACGTTGTCGAGCAGCTGGTTGCGGATGCGGATGTTCGCGAAGGTTCCGCGGATCATGACCTCGTGGTTGCCGCGACGGGAGCCGTAGGTGTTGAAGTCCTTCGGCTCGATGCCGTTCTCCACCAGGTACCGGCCCGCCGGGGTGTCGGCCTTGAAGCTGCCCGCCGGGCTGATGTGGTCGGTCGTCACCGAATCGCCGAGCTTCAGCAGCACGCGCGCGCCCGAGATGTCCGTGACCGGGGCCGGCTCGAGCTGCATGCCGTCGAAGTACGGCGCCTTGCGCACGTAGGTCGACTTCTCATCCCACTCGAAGATGTTGCCATCGGGGGTCGGCAGCGAGGTCCAGTGCTCGTCGCCGTCGAAGACGGTGGCGTACTTCGAGTTGAACATCTCGCTGTCGATGGACTCGTCGGCGATCTTCTGCACCTCGATGGGATCGGGCCAGATATCGCGCAGGAAGACGTCCTGTCCGTCGGCGCCCTGCCCCAGTGCCTCGTTCTCGAAATCGAAGTCCATCGATCCCGCGAGCGCGTACGCCACGACGAGCGGCGGGCTCGCGAGGTAGTTCATCTTGATGTCGGGGTTGATGCGACCCTCGAAGTTGCGGTTGCCCGAGAGCACCGCGGTGACCGCGAGATCGTTCTCGTTCACCGCTGCCGAGACCTCCTCGTTCAGCGGTCCCGAGTTGCCGATGCAGGTGGTGCAGCCGTAGCCCACGAGGAAGAATCCGAGGTCTTCGAGGTGCGACTTCAGGCCCGACTTCTCGTAGTAGTCGGTGACGACCTTCGACCCCGGCGCGAGGGTGGTCTTCACCCACGGCTTCGGCTTCAGGCCCAGCGCGTTCGCGTTTCGGGCGAGCACGCCGGCGGCGAGCATGACCGAGGGGTTGGAGGTGTTCGTGCACGAGGTGATCGACGCGAGCGTCACCGCACCGTGGTCGATCTCGAATTCGCGCCCCTGGGCATCCTTCACCTTCGCGGGGTTGGACGCCTCGGCGTAGTTCAGCAGATCCTTCTCGAACTGCGTCTTCGCCTGGGTGAGCTCGATGCGATCCTGCGGGCGCTTCGGCCCCGCGATCGAGGAGACGACCGTGCCGAGGTCGAGCTCGAGGTACTCGCTGTACTCGGGCTCGTGCGCGGGATCGTGCCACATGCCCTGCGCCTTCGCGTAGGCCTCGACGAGCGCGATCGTCTCCTCGCTGCGGCCGGTGA
>JBDIAD010000170.1:0-3826 GCA_039812205.1 Leucobacter sp. | reverse complement strand
GCCACGCCTCGTTCAGCACGGGCGCTCGACTCCCCAGGAATCGGAATGTGAGCGGGATGCTCGAGGTGAGCCACAGCGAGACCCGCCCGCCGCCCTGCTCGGCAGGGATCACCCAGCTCATGAGGAAGGTCTCCTGGCGTCGAAGCTTGAGTGTGAGGGCGACTTTGAGATGAGCGAGGGTGCGATCGTCGAACTCGTATTCGACCTCGCCCCCATAGTTCAAAAACCCCATGGCGTTATATTGGCAGGTCACCTTGGGAAAACCTGAGCCCCGTATACCCGTCCGCGTAGTATGAAGTCCGAGGCTGGGAGGTGTGCATGGCCGTCGAGGGGCGCCCCGAGGGCTTGGTACGCGTGCACACCCGTGATTTCACGCGGTGGCGGGAGATCGTCTCCAACTCGTTCGTGCCGCTCGACGTGGAAGCGATGGGGCCGGTATTCGATGCGAGGCTCGCCGGTCGCGTGATCGACGGCGTGTTCTTCTCGGAGATCGGCGTCACGCCCCATCGGGTCACCCGCACGCCCGAGCTCATCGGCGCGTCGCACGAGATGTTCACGAAGCTGACACTGCAGTTGCTCGGCACCGCGGTGCTCGTGCAGGACGGCAAGGAGGCGGTGCTCCGCCCGGGCGACATCGGACTCTACGATACGAGCCGCCCGTACACGCTGAGCTTCGACAGCCCGATGCACGCGATCGTCGTCATGTTCCCGCACAAGCTGCTCGACATCGACCCCGAAGAGGTCGGCTCGCTCACCGCGCTCAGGCTCGACGGCGGGGAGGGCCTCGCCAAGCTCATGAGCCCGTTTCTGCGCGATATGACGCGTGCCGTCGCCGAGGCCGACGGCACGACGGGCCTCAGGCTCGTGCACAACACGATCGACATGATCTCCACGCTGCTCGTGAGCGAGCTGATCCGCCATTCCGACGGTTCGAGCTCGCGCAGCGGCGAGATGCTGCACGCGATCCACACCTATATCTCGCAGAATCTGCACGATCCAGAACTCAGCGTGAACTCGATCGCCGCAGCGCACTTCATCTCGCCGCGCTACCTGCAGCAGATCTTCTCGAAGCAGGGCACGTCGATCTCGCAGTGGATCAGGGATCGGCGCGTCGGCTACGCGAAGCGCGACCTCGCCGACCCGCGCCTCGCGGACCGTTCCATCGGGCAGATCGCGACCTCGTGGGGCTTCGTGAGCCAGGCCCACTTCAGCAAGGTCTTCAAGACCGCGGTCGGCGAGACCGCGGGAGAGTATCGCGCCCGCAGCCTCGCCGAGGCCCGCGAAGTGCCGGTGGCCTGACGCGCGCGCCTCACGCCAGTTCGGTGGCGGGGTAGTCGAGGACGATCGCCCCGCCGGTGGCGTAGTTCGGCACATCGGCGGCGACCGCCTGGCCCTGGGGAGACGCCATCGCAGCGCGGAAGGACTCGACATCCGTGAAGTCCGCCTCGAACACCGCGAAGTACGGCGACTCGGCGCCGTGCACGGTGAGGCTGTAGCGGCATCCGAGCATTCCCGGCAGCTGTTTCGCGAGCGGGAGGTGCGTCGATTCGTAGTACGCGATGAACGCGTCGCGGTCGGCGGGCTCGGGGTAGAGCACGAGCAGTTTGTGCATGTCGATCTCCTGTTCTTCAGGCCGCCGAGGCGGTCGTTCTGCGGGCCGTGGCGCGGGTGATCGCCGACGCGACGCGCTCGGGCGTGGCGAGGATGTCCCACTGGTCGATGGGGTAGTTGAAGTTCCAGGTGAACTCGTTCAGGAGTTCCTGATCCTGGGCCATCGCCCCGACGAGCTGCAGCAGATGCGCGGGCGGTGCGCCGGCCATCAGATTCGACCAGTCCCATGCCGACTCGACGCGCTCGCGTCGGCGAAGGGCGACCTTCTCCATGAAGCGCAGATCGAAGTTCTGATCCTCGAGGATCGTGTCGCCCACGACCTGCGCGGAGTAGCTCGCCGAGTTCGCACCCTGGCCCACGATCGGATCGAGGGTGGAATGGATATCGCCCATGGCAAGCACGAATTTGCCGTTGTCGAGCCGGCGGAAATCGTTCCGCAGCACCGGGGTGAATTCGCCCTGCATGTGGTCGCCCGGGCGCACGAGATCGAACTCCGACTCGTTCACCCGCTCGTACGTCAGCGGATAGTGCCGCCTCAGCAGGTCGAGCACGAGCTTCCGGAAGCCGGAGGGATCCGCATCCGCATCGAAATCGACCAGCTGCTCGAGCTCGCCGCCCGGCACGTTCTCGAAGAGCAGTGCGGTGCAGTGTCCGTCGAAGGAGTGCATAGGGATCTCGAGCAGGTCGCCGTGACCCGGGGAGGCCGCGATCGAGACGCCCTTGGGGTCGTTCTCGGCGATGCCCGTCCAGAAGCCGACCTCGAGGCGGCGCAGCGGGCCGGGAAGCGGTGCGCGCCTGGGGGAGTGCCCGAAGAATTCGGCCATGCCGAACTTGCCCGAGGCCGCGACGAGGAGCTCGTGCGCATCGCTCAGACTCTCGAGATCGGGCACGTCGATCGAGCGCACCTCGAGCCTGCCGCCGCGATTCTCGAAGTCCGCCATCAGCGTCGGCAGATAGATGCGGTAATCGATCGCGCGCGAGCGCTTCTTGAAGTCGCCGCGGAAGACGATCGGCTCCGGCAGGCCGAAGTAGTGATGGTGCGAGTCGTAGCCGTACTCCGCGACCGGCCAGTGGTTCACGCCGAGGCGATCCTCTCGATCGATCGTGACCGAGTGATGCGCGACGCTGTTCTGAATGCGGCCGTTCGCGATCTCGTCGCCCGATTTCGGCGAATAGATCGTGACCGGAATGCCCGCCTGGGTGAGCTGCAGACCGAGATGGAGCCCCGAGACTCCTGCCCCGATGATGCCGACTGTCGTCATGATGCCTCCTTGCATTCATGCTTCGATGCGGAGCGATCGGCGATCCGCGTCACTCTGCACACTAGGAGCGCGACGGCGGCTCGGAAAGGGTTTCGGGCGGGTTGCGGGTGGATCGACAAGGGTCGTGCGTCGTTTGGCAAAAGGCTCGGTGCGGCCCGTCGACGAGCGCGGTCAGAACAGGCGCGAACCCTTCACCTCTTCGGGCTCCTCGAGCTCGAGCAGGATGCGCTTGCGCTCCAGGCCGCCGCCGAAGCCCGTGAGCGAGCCGTCCGCCCCGATGACGCGGTGGCACGGCACGATGATGCTCACCGGGTTGCGGCCCACGGTCTGCCCGACGCGCTGCGAGAGCAGCACGTTGCCGAGCGCCTTGGCGATGAACCCGTAGCTCACGGTCGTGCCGTAGGGGATTTCGCGCAGCTGATCCCACACCGCCTCGGAGAAGGCGTCGCCGGTCGTGCGCGTCGGCACCGAGAACTCGCGCAGCTCGCCGGCGAAGTAGGCCTCGAGTTCTCGGGCCGCGAGATCGAGGAGCGGATCGTCATTCGGCTCGACGCGTCCGCCGAAGGATCGCGGATCGGGCACGTGCGCGTGCTGCTGGAAGTACACGCCGATGAGGGCGGTGTCGTCGGCCACGAGCCTGAGCGGTCCGACGGGGGAGGGAACGACGGTGTGACGAATGCTCACGGTTCCAGTTTAGGACTGCATCGACTCAGCGGTGGGCCGAGTCGTCGGTTTCGCTGGTCCGCTCCGTCGTCAATGCCGTTCGGCGCTCGCGCCGGCGGCGTCGCGCACCGCGCACGAGCAGCAGCACGATGCCCGCGAGGATGGCGACCGGGATCAGCCACGGCAGCACCACGCCCGCGATCACGATCGCGCCCGCGAGGGCCTGCAGCAAACCGTTCCAGCCGGCGACGACTCCGTCCCAGAAGTTGTCGGGCCCTCCTGGAATCACC
>JBDIAD010000169.1:0-3839 GCA_039812205.1 Leucobacter sp. | reverse complement strand
TGTTCTTCCAGGCGACCATGATCGAGACCGTCTACACCGGGCCGTACGTCCCGATGAAGGGCGTCGAGATGTCGGGCGCGATGGCCTCGACGCTCGACATCTCGTTCTCGGTGCGCGGCGGCCTGCTGATGCGCCAGGTGCACCACTGGGCGGCCCTGCTGTTCGTGGCCTCGATCGGCCTGCACATGCTGCGCATCTTCTTCACCGGCGCGTTCCGCAAACCGCGCGAGCTGAACTGGGTCATCGGCTTCCTGCTCTTCATCCTCGCGATGGCCGAGGGCTTCACCGGCTACTCGCTTCCCGATGATGTGCTCTCGGGCAACGGCCTGCGCATCATCGACGGTCTGATCAAGGCCATCCCGGTCATCGGCACCTTCCTGTCGTTCTTCTTCTTCGGAGGCGAGTTCCCGGGCACCGACATCGTCGGCCGCCTCTACATGCTGCACATCATGGTGCTGCCGGCGCTGGTCATCCTCTTCGTCGCGCTGCACCTCGCCTTCGTGGTGATCCACAAGCACACCCAGTACCCCGGTCCGGGCAAGACGCAGCAGAACGTCGTCGGCTTCCCGATCCTTCCGGTGTACGCGGCGAAGGCCGGCGGGTTCTTCTTCATCGTCTTCGGCGTCATCCTGCTGATCGCCGCCTTCGTGCAGATCAACCCGATCTGGAACTACGGCCCGTACGACCCGTCACCCGTCTCGGCCGGCACCCAGCCGGACTGGTACATCGGCTTCGCCGACGGCATGCTGCGTCTGATCCCGCCGGGGCTCGAGACCGAATGGTTCGGGTTCACTTGGTCCTGGAACATGCTGATTCCGATCATCATCATGGGCGGATTCCTCGTGATCGTCGCGATCTATCCCTTCATCGAGGCCTGGGTCACCGGCGATAAGCGCGAGCACCATCTGCTGGATCGCCCGCGCAACGCGCCGACCCGCACCGCGATCGGCGCCGCCGGCGTCACGTTCTACGCGGTGATGTGGGCGGGGGCATCCTCCGACCTCCTCGCGACGCATTTCCAGCTTGGAATGGAAGGCGTGATCCACGGCCTGCAGGCGCTGCTCATCCTCGGCCCGATCGTCGCGTACTTCCTGACGAAGCGGATCTGCCTGGGGTTGCAGAAGAAGGATCAGGCGATCGCTCTGCACGGATACGAGTCCGGCCGCATCGTGCGCATGCCCGGCGGTGAATACATCGAGGTGCACAAGCCGATCGATGAGTACGAGCGCTGGCAGCTCGTGAGCTACCACTCCTACGAGCCGCTCATGCTCCGTCCGAACGACGAGGGGAAGATCCCGTTCGGCCGCCGGATCCGCGCGCGCTTCAGCCGCTGGTTCTTCCAGGACCGCATCGTTCCGCCGACGCAGACCGAGATCGAGCGCTCACAGCACGAGCACTAGATCGACGAGATCAACGCGTGTGGCCCGGGAGTTCGCTCCCGGGCCACACGCGTTGTCGCGAGGATCTTGCATCCCTTCTCCCCTCAGTCGGTGAGGAGATTCGATGCCGTGCTCGCCGACCAGATCGCACCGTGTGCCTGGCCTCCCCCGTGAAGATTCGACGCCGCTGCCGGTGCGGTCACTTACTCGGCATGATCCGGCGCAAGCACATCCGCCTCGAGCGTCGAGAAGAGGTGGGAACACCGCATTCTCGTGCGTGAGGCGGTAGATCGGACGCATCCGCGCCCGATCAATCCCCGAGAAGCTCGTGCGCGCCGATGAGCAGCAGTTCTTGGAACGCCACGACTCCGAGCGCTCCTTCGAGTTCGCGGATGCGCACGGGGGCCCTATCTTCGAGGTCCGGATCATGGATCGACGACACCGTTTGAAAGATGAACTGCGCGGTGAGTCCGGAGGGGATCTCGTGGAGGATCCGGTGGCGTTCCGCGAGTCGCTCGACCTGGAGTTTCCAGGCGACGGATCGATCCGTCTCGGGGGTAGCGGGGCACTCTCCCCCGGGACCATCCGATCCGCCTTCCATCGAGTGGTCCGTCTCCGGGCTGCCGGGCACGCCGAGGAGCAGATGCCACCGGACGAAATCGAAGCAGGCGAGGAAGAGCTCGGATTTGGTGCTGAAGTTCGTGTACACGTGAGGCTGCGGAACCTCTGCGAGTGCGGCGATCGAACTCGTCGACGCGCTGCGGTACCCGGAGCGCGCGAAGACCTCGACTCCGGCGCGGATCAATCGCGCACGGTTCTCCCCCGGCCTTCTTCGCGGCCGAGGGCCGCTCGAGCCGCTCGTCGCGGGCCGAGATCCGCGGTGATCGCTCGCGTCCGGTGGCTGCCTGGTCATCCTCGTCAGTCTATCGACTGGGATCGACAATCCCCGATCGAGCAAGGGCGAGCAATGGATGCCGGGAAAGGGCGAAGCCCCGACGCCTGAATCGGCACCGGGGCTTCGTGAAAGGCGTTCTAACGGGCGAAGTGACCGCGGTAGTACTCGTACACCCAACCGATCACCGAAACGGCGATGAGGGGCACGGAGAGCAGCGTGAGCCAGAACATGTAGCCGCCGACGCTCAGGCCGATGACGAACACGCCAGCCGCGAACGCGAGTACGATCGGCCACCAGCTCCACGGGCTGAACTCGCCCTGCTCGGGATCTCCGTCATCGATGTCCGAGTCGGGGCGATCCTCGACCAGGGTCCCGCCGAGCTTGCGCTGAGTCAGCCACAGGAACGAGGCGATCAGCGAGTTCAGGAGACCCGAGAAGAGCAGCGCGATCGTGCCGGCCCACTCCATGTTGCCGTGGAACGCGAGGTTCCACAGCGTATAGACGCCCGTCAGCACGAAGAAGAACACCGCGATGATGGTGAAGATGGCGATATTGGATTTCATTGCTACAGAACCTTCCGATCGCTACTTCTGGCCGGCCAGCTCGGCCTGCGGCACCACGGGCTGCGGCTGCTCGACTCCCGTGAGCTCCGGGTGGTTCAGATCGAACGCGGGAGACTCGGAGCGGATGCGCGGAATCGAGGTGAAGTTGTGACGCGGCGGCGGGCAGGAGGTCGCCCACTCCAACGAGCGGCTGAAGCCCCACGGATCGTTCACGGTCACCTTCGGAGCGCGACGCGCGGTGATGTACACGTTGAGCAGCCACGGAATCATCGAGGCGCCGAGGATCATCGCGCCCACGGTCGAGAGCTGGTTCATCCAGGTCACGCCGTCCGACGGCAGGTAGGTGTAGTAGCGGCGCGGCATCGCGAGGACGCCGATCCAGTGCTGCACGAGGAAGGTCGTGTGGAAGCCGATGAACAGCGTCCAGAAGTGGATCTTCCCCAGTCGCTCGTTGAGCATCTTCCCGGTCCACTTGGGCCACCAGAAGTAGAAGCCCGAGAACATCGCGAACACCACGGTGCCGAAGACGACGTAGTGGAAGTGGGCGACGACGAAGTAGGTGTCGGAGAGGTGGAAGTCGAGCGCCGGCGATGCCAGGATGACGCCGGTGAGGCCGCCGAACACGAAGGTGACCAGGAAGCCGAGCGCCCACAGCATGGGGGTCTCGAAGGTGATGGACCCTCGCCACATCGTGCCGATCCAGTTGAAGATCTTCACGCCCGTCGGCACCGCGATCAGCATCGTCATGAGCGAGAAGAACGGCAGCAGCACCGAGCCGGTGACGTACATGTGGTGAGCCCACACCGTCATCGACAGCGCCGCGATCGAGATCGTCGCGTAGACGAGCGTCTTGTAGCCGAAGATCGGCTTGCGGCTGAAGACCGGGAAGACCTCGGAGACGATGCCGAAGAACGGCAGCGCGATGATGTACACCTCTGGGTGGCCGAAGAACCAGAAGCGGTGCTGCCACAGGATGCCTCCGCCCTCACCGTTGAAGATGTG
>JBDIAD010000168.1:0-3849 GCA_039812205.1 Leucobacter sp. | reverse complement strand
CGCGGCACGAGGACCAAGGCGAGCGCGGTCGATGCCGCCGCCATCGCCCCGGCGGCGAGCGCCGCCGTCGCCGCTTCCGGGGCTCCGAGCATCGACGCCGGGCTCGATGCGGCGAACCAGCCGCACAGCAGGCCGGCGCAGACGCTCCCCGCGGCGACCGCCCAGCGCACGAGCCTGCCGAGCTGCCCGAGCAGCATCACCGACACCGCGGTCGCACCGAAACTCGCGCAGAGGAGCGCCGTCCACGCCACGGCGAACGGATCGCCGTGCCCCTGCAGCGCGCGCGCCACGGTGAGCAGCCCGGCGGCGAGCAGCCCGATGAGCATCGAGGCGCCGTACGCGCGCCGCAGCGACGCGGCGAGCAGCCGCCGCCGCGGAATCGGGGTGGCGTGCAGCACATCGACGGCCGGCAGCGACGCGTAGGCCGGCCCGATCTGCGAGGAGCCCAGGCCCAACAGGGCCAGGAACCCGAAGCCCGCCGCCGCGGCCCACGCCCAAAGACCTCCCGGGGGATCCGGGGGCAGCGCGTCGGCGAGAGCGAGGACGAGCGAGCGAGCACCCGCGAATCCGAGGATGAGCACGAGCAGCAGGCCGAGGTAGACGCCGTACATCACATCGCCCCGACTCGCGCGGGCGCGCCGTCGGCGCAGCAGCCCTCTCGCCGCCGCATAGGAGGCGCGAGCGCTCATCGCCCCACCTGGACGCTCCGGTCGGCGACTCGCGCGACGAGCTGCGCGTCATGAGATGCGAACACGACCGCGGCGCCGCGATCGCACGCCGCTCTCATCGCGAACGAGAGCAGCTCGCGCCGGCCCGGATCGAGCCGCTGCTCGGGCTCGTCGAGCAGCACCAGATCGGCCGGTCGCGCGAAGGTGGCCGCGAGCGACAGCAGCTGGCGCTGACCGCTCGAGAGCTCGTCGGGGAAGCGCCCGCGAAGCGGAGCGAGCCCGAACGCCTCGAGCGCTGCCCGCCCGAGGCCCGGGACGACGTCGGGCGATACGCCCTCCCAGAGGGTGGCGATCAGTTCGAGGTGATCCGCGATCGTGAGATCCGGGTAGAGCGCAGGCGGCTCGATGAGGGCCGCGGTCGTCGCCCGTTGCCGTTCACGGCGCTCGTCGGCGGGCTCGCCGCGTACGCGCACGCTGCCCGAACTCGGGCGGACGCTCCCCGCGAGCAGGCGCAGCAGCGTCGTCTTCCCCGCCCCGTTGGGTCCGAGCACGGCGACGCACTCGCCCGACCCCGCTCGCAGCGACGTCTCGCGAAGCAGCACGGCGCCGTCGAGCACGAGCGCGGCCGACTCGGCTTCGCAGACGAATGCCGTCACTGCTTGCGGGCTTTGCGGATCAGCTTCTCCTCATCACGCCGCTTCATCTTGCGCTCGATCACCACGCCGATGAGGATCCAGCCGCCGATGGCGGTCACGATCCACACGAGCAGTGGCGCCAGGATCCACCCCAGGCCTTCGATGGTGATCCCGCCCTTGAACAGCGTCGCCACCCAGAGCGCGAGAAACGTCGAGAGGAGGCCGATGCCGCCGAGCATCGCCGACGCGTACTTGCGGGCGACGTTGAACACGAACGGAGCGAGAATCGACTGCGCGATCGTGAAGACGACGACTGCGATGAGGAATCCGCCGATCTGCACGGTCACCCATTCCGAGAGGAGCCAGCCGGCGAGCAGCAGGGAGATCGCTGCGAGCACGAGGTTCGCGGCGAGCGAGAGCAGAAAGCGGATCACTGGGTTCCCTTCGGTTCGGCCGGAAGCGGCTGCGCTCGCCCGCGAAACCATTTCGCGGGGAGGTCGGGGCCGTCCCACACCTTGATGATGCCCCACACTACGGCGGCGATGGGTACCGCCAGCACGGCGCCGAGGATTCCCGCGAGCACGGTTCCCGCCGCGAGGGCGATCAGGATGACCAGCGCGTGCAGTCTCAGCATCTTGCCCATGAGCACCGGCTGCAGCAGATTGCCCTCGAGCTGATTCACCGCGATGACGATCACCACGACGAGGACCGCGGCGAGCGGCCCGTTCGCGACCAGCGCCACGAGGGCCCCGAGGATGCCGGCGACCACGGCGCCGATCAGCGGGATGAACGAGAGCAGGAACACGAGGACGGAGAGCGGCAGCGCGAGGGGCACCTGCAGGATCACCAGCCCGAGACCGATGCCCACGGCGTCGACGAGGGCGACGCTCGCGGTGCCGCGGACGTAGGAGCCGAGGGTCTCGACGGTCTTCTTCCCGACCCGCTCCGCGCGGGCCAGAGCCTCGCCCGAGAAGGGGCGCAGCAGGAAGCGCCAGATGGTCGGGCCGTCCTTCAGGAAGAAGAAGAGCACCACGAGCATCAGGATGAACCCGGTGACGAACGCCGCCACGACGCTCACCCCGGCGAGCGCGCCCGAGCTGAAATCCGCGGTCGCGATGAAATCGAACAGGTGATCCCGCCACTCCTGCAGCTGCGCGGCGCTCGGCGCGAACGGGAGGGTCTGCACCCACTCGACGAGCTGTCCGATACCGTCCTGGGCCTTGCCCGACAGCTCATCCCACTGATCCTGCACCGCCCAGACGATGGCCCAGCCGACGAGGCCCAGAATGCCGATGATGCCGACGAGCTCGATCAGCGCGATGAGCGCGCCCGGCACGCTTCGTGAGCGCAGCCGCTTCGTGAGCGGCCAGAAGGTCGAGGCGAAGATGAGCGCGATGATGATGGGGATGAAGACCGTCGACAGCACGCGCAGCCCCCACACCGCGCCCGCGACGAGAACGATGACGATGATCAGCTGCAGAGCACGGGTGGCGAACCGCCCGAAGCCGTCGGACCACAGCGACGAGACCCGCGGATGATCCCCGGCACCGCCCCCGGGAGCTCCCGTCGCCGCGCGCGCCCGAGACTCGTTTCGGCCAGATCCGATGCGCACGATGGTCGTCCCTTCCGTGGAGTGGTGTTCGGAGGATTCCGCCCAGGCTATCGTCGCTTCACCGCGGATGCCGCGATGATCTCCCGGAGCGCCGCGCCATCGGCGGGGATCTCCGTCACGCGCTGAGCGCGCCCGAGCAGGTCGGCGAGATGCCCGGGAAGCGGCAGCTCGATGCCGGTCGCCTCGGCGACGATCTCGGGGAACTTCGTGGGTTTCGCGGTTTCCAGGACGAGCATGGGGATGCCGTCTTCCACGTACTCGCGCGCGACCTTCACGCCGTCCGCGGTGTGCGGATCGATGATCGTCCCGGATTCCGCATGCACCGAGCGAATCGTCTCGACCCGATCGGCGTGTGTGCTGGTGCCGCTCACGAGGCCGAACTCGGCTTCGAAGCGGCCGAGATGGTCGCTCAGGTCGAGTTCGCCGGATTCGTCGAGCAGGCGCCACGCCTGCGCGAGGCGCGCCCCGTCCCGTCCGAGCAGATCGTAGATGAAGCGTTCGAGGTTCGAGGCCTTCGAGATGTCCATCGAGGGGCTGGACGTCGCGTGAGTGTCAGCGGCGCTGCGCGGCCGGTACACGCCCCCGCGGAAGAACTCGTCGAGCACGTTGTTCTCGTTCGCGGCGAGCACGAGGCGGTGGATCGGCGCCCCCATGGACCGCGCGAAGTGACCGGAGAGGATGTTGCCGAAATTCCCGGAGGGCACCGTCACCGAGATCTGCTGAGCCGCGCGCTGCGCGACGTCGAGCCCGTCGGTGGCGCGCAGCCATGCCCAGAAGTAGTACACGATCTGCGCGGTGATCCGGCCGAGGTTGATGGAGTTCACCGTGCCGAGATCGTGCGCGCGCTTGAAGTCGAGGTCTCCCGAGAGCGCCTTGAGCAGATTCTGGCAGTCGTCGAAGACGCCCTCGACGGCGATGTTGTGGATGTTCGCAT
>JBDIAD010000167.1:0-3895 GCA_039812205.1 Leucobacter sp. | reverse complement strand
CGCGCCCGCCGCTTCGGCCCGATACGGGAGGCATCGTTCCCTGCGGAGGGGTTGCGGGGCGGTACGACGGCGGCTCGCCGCCCGCGGGGGCGGCCGGGCGGTCGACGCCGAGGTTATGGGGGACGCCGGGTTCGCGTCCGAGCGGCTTCAACGCGGGGGCGGGCTCGCCGGCGTCAGCGCCGCCGCCGGAGCTCGATCCGGTATTCGAGGCGGCGGATCCGCCCTCCGGCTTCCAGCTCCAGCCCTCAGGCGCGAGCTCGCCGTAGCGCGGCTTCGATCGCGGATTCGACGGCTGCTCGTTCACGCGGCGCTCACCGACTTCCCGGCCGAGCCGAGCTGCTGCGCGGCCTCGACGATGCGGGCCGCCATGCCGTTCTCGGCCGCACGGCCGAACGCGCGCGGATCGTACAGCTTCTTATTGCCGACCTCGCCGTCGATCTTCAGCACGCCGTCGTAGTTCTTCAGCATGAAATCGGCGACCGGGCGGGTGAAAGCGTACTGCGTATCGGTGTCGATGTTCATCTTGATGACGCCGTTCGAGACCGCCTCGGCGATCTCTTCGGCGCTCGAACCCGAGCCGCCGTGGAAGACGAGATCGAGGGGCCTCGCGCCGGTGCCGTACTTCTCGGCGAGGCCTACCTGGATCTCGGCGAGGAGCTCGGGGCGCAGCTTCACGCCGCCCGGCTTGTAGACGCCGTGCACATTGCCGAAGGTGAGCGCCGCCATGTAGCGGCCCCGCTCGCCGAGCCCCAGCGCCTCGACCGTCGCCACGGCGTCCTCGAGCGTCGTGTACAGCTTCTCGTTGATCTCATGCACGATGCCGTCCTCCTCGCCGCCGACGACGCCGATCTCGACCTCGAGCAGCACGCCGATCGCCGCCATGCGCGGCAGCAGCGTCTGCGCGATCTGCAGATTCTCGGCGAGCGGCACTGCCGATCCGTCCCACATATGGGACTGGAAGTAGGGGAGCCCGCCCTCGGCGACGCGCTGCTCGCTCGCCTCGAGCAGCGGCAGCACGAAGTTGTCGAGATGCTCCTTCGGGCAGTGATCGGTGTGCAGCGCGACGGTGATGTCGTAGGCCTTCGCCACCTCTTCGGCGTACTTCGCGAAGGCGAGCGCGCCGCCGACCCGGTTCTTCACGGCCTGACCCGCGAAGTAGTCGGCCCCGCCGAAGCTCACCTGGATGATGCCGTCGCTGCCCGCCTCGGCGAAGCCCTGCAGCGCGGCGTTCAGCGTCTGCGAGCTCGAAACGTTGATCGCGGGAAACGCGAACGCGCCGGCCTTGGCGGTGTCGATCATTGCGGCGTACTGCTCGGGAGTCGCGAGAGGCATGGTGTTCCTTGACGTTCGGAGGTACGGACGTCACTCATTCTAGGCCGAGCCTCCGACAGTATGCCGGGCGCCTGGCGGTAGGCTTGCCGCTATGAGTACACAAGCCTCGCTCGGGAATTGGCAGCCGGATCGCAACCTCGCAATGGAACTGGTGCGTGCAACGGAGGCCGCGGCGATTCGCGCGACCCCGTGGATCGGGCGAGGCGACAAGAACGCCGCCGACGGCGCGGCCGTCGACGCGATGCGGCGCTTCCTGAGCACGGTGTCGATGCGCGGCACCGTCGTCATCGGCGAGGGGGAGAAGGACGACGCCCCGTGGCTCTTCAACGGGGAGCAGGTGGGCAACGGCCAGGGCGCCGAGTGCGATGTCGCGGTGGATCCGATCGACGGCACGCGCCTCACCGCCGAGGGCCGCCCTGGGGCGATCTCGGTGATGGCGGCCTCCGACCGCGGCAGCATGTACGACCCCTCGGCCGTCTTCTACATGGACAAGCTCGTCTGCGGCCCCGAGGGCGTGGGCGTCGTCGACATCGATCGCCCGATCGGCGAGAACATCCGCGCGCTGGCCGCCGCGAAGGGCGTCGAGGTGAGCGACATCCGCGTCGCGGTGCTCGATCGCCCGCGGCACGAGCAGCTCATCAGAGACATCCGCGAGGCGGGCGCGGGCACGCGTCTCATCATGGACGGCGATGTCGCCGCAGGCGTCGAGGCCGCCGAGTGGGATTCGCGCATCGACCTGTGCGTCGGGATCGGCGGCACTCCCGAGGGCATCATCACCGCGTGCGCGGTGAAGGCGCTCGGCGGGGTGATCCAGGGTCGCCTCTGGCCGAAGGACGACGAGGAGCGCGAGAAGGCGCTCGCCGCCGGCCACGATCTCGAGCGCGTGCTGCACGCGAACGATCTGGTGACCAGCGACAACACCTACTTCGTCGCCACGGGCATCACCGCGGGCGACTTCCTCGAGGGCGTGCAGCGCCGCGGGCCGTTCCTGCGCAGCGAGAGTGTCGTCATGCGCGCGCACTCGGGCACGATCCGCCGCGTGATCAGCGACTCGCGCCCCGCCCGCTGGGACTGAGGGGTCGAGCGGTGGAGCCCGTCGCCAACGAGGGTCTCGTCGAGGCCCTCGGGATCTGGGGCCGGCGCAAAGACCAGCAGGTGTTCGCCGCGGTCATGACGCGGGCGCTCGAGGGCGAGCTGCTGCTCGACGTCACCGATTCGCGAATCGCAGACCCGTCGGCCGGCTTTCAGCCGGGCGACACCATCGCGATCGCCTCGCAGAGAGACAACGCGGGCAAGCAGGTGCTGCTCGCATTCACCTCGAACGACGAGCTCGCGCGGTACCGCGGTCACCCGGGGAGATCGCTCGTCGAGCCCGCCGCGGCGGTGATCGCGCGGGCGATGCGCGATTACGAGGGGATCGTCATCGACGGCCGCTCGGAGAACTTCTTCATCGGCTACAGCGATGAGATGCGCCGGTGCGTGACCGACGATCCCGAAGGCGTCGCGCGCATCACCGACGCGGGCTGGAAGAAGTCGATGCCGTTTCCGCATTATCTGCAGGAGCTCGCGCGGACGCCGCTGTTCATCCCGTTCGAGGTGCAGCGCGACGAGCAGGGCCGTGAGACGGGTGTCGTCGTGCCGACCGCCCGCGATGCCCAGGGGAATCCGTGCGCGGTCGCAGCCACGGCACCCGCCGAGATCTGGCTGTGGAGCGCGGGATCGGGCGCGCAGCAGACCGCCCTCGCGAACATCGCGCGCTCGGTGCTCGAGCACGGGCAAACGGGTGTGGTGCTCAACCCGGCCGGTCGCTTCGTGTTCATCGCGGCCGACGATCTGCGGCAGTTCGCCACTGCATGAGTGGGCGGACGACCCCTACGCGATCGACGCTTGAGCCGACGCGGCCGGTGGGCGGCTGCACCGACTACAGCTTGAGCGGGATCGCCTTGAGCCGCTGCACCGTGAGTCCGGTGGCCTTGGCGAGCGCCGAGACATCGGGCGCCCCGTGCCGCAGCGCGGCATCGGCGATGATCGCCGCGCACGCCTCTGCGTCGGCCGCGGCGTTGTGATGGGCGAACTCGCCGTACCCCGCGGCCTCGGCGGCGAGCGGTAGGCGGTGCGAGGGGATGTCGTAGGTCTTGCGCGAGACCAGCACGCTGCACAGGTAGCGCAGCTTCGGCGTCGGGGTGATCGTCGCCGCGCAGGCCGCGCGGATCACACCCATGTCGAAACTCGCGTTGTGGGCGACGGCGATGTCTTCGCCGATGAAATCGCGCAACCGGGGCAGCTGGTCCGCCCACTCGGGAGCGTCTTCGACCATATCGGGAGTGATGCCGTGAATCTTGATGTTGAACGGCAAGAACTCGGCGTGCTCCGCCGGCGGGCGGATCAGCCAGTCGGCGCGATCCACCACCTTGCCGTTTCGCACCCTCACGAGGCCCACGGTGCACGCCGATGACGCGTGGCTGTTCGCGGTCTCGAAGTCGATGGCGGTGAAATCAACTGGCACGACCTCTACTGTGACACACGCTGCCGACATCGGAGGAGCGGAGTATCGTGAAAACAG
>JBDIAD010000166.1:0-3907 GCA_039812205.1 Leucobacter sp. | reverse complement strand
CGGATGAGATCGCCGTCATCGCCGCGGCGTCGACCGGCCCGCCGCCGGCCGCGCGCATCGGCGACCGCACCGCCGAGCAACCCGTCACCTCTGAGATCCTCAAGGAGATCGAACTGTGAGTACCACTGCACTGAACCCCCGCAAGATCTTCACCCTCGTCGAGGAGACCGTCCGTGAAGGCGGGCGCGCCGTCGACCCGATTCACCGCGTGGCCGTCGTCGGCGCAGTGTTCGACAACCCGTGGGCAGGTCAAGGCTTCGTCGAAGATCTGCGTCCGGGCATCAACTCGCTCGCGTCCGATCTCGGGGCGCTCCTCGCTCCCCGCGTGTTGGCGGCCCTGGGTAGCCCCCTCGAAGCGTACGGCAAGGCGGCGATCATCGGGCTGAACGGGGAGATCGAGCACGGCTCTGGCCTGATCCACAACCTGCGCTTCGGCGACCACTTCCGCAACGCCGCGAACGCTACCACGTTGCTGCCCGCGGTTGAGAAGCGCGGCCCCGCCGGGATCGTCTTTGATATTCCACTCAAGCATTTCACCGACATGAAGATCCGGTCGCACCACCAGACCGTCGAGGTGCGCGTCGCCGATGCACCCCACGCAGACGAGATCCTGGTGGCGCTCGCCGGAGCAAATCAGGGGCGCCCGCAGCAGCGCCTCGCCGAGCTCGGCCAGGACTGAGCCGCCCGGAAAGGAAATCGTTGTGATGAGCTGCTCCCAGACCCCCATCGTGCTGCTGCACGGGGTCGGTCTCGACCGCTCGATGTGGGCGCCCCTCGTCGAACGGCTCGAGGTCGACGGCTATTCCGTCTCCGCGATCGACCTGCCAGGACACGGTAGTCGGCCGCCTCTGCGCGAGCCGCAGACGCTCGCCTCGCTCGCGGATGACGTGCTCACCAGGCTTCCGGATGGCCGCGTGCACCTCGTCGGCTTCTCGCTCGGCGCGCTGATCGCGCAACACCTCGCACGCTACGCGCCCGAGAGGGTCGCCACGCTCACCTCGGTGAACTCCGTCTGCAGGCGCACACCGGAAGAAGCTGAGCAGGTCGAAGCGCGCCTCGCTACCGCTGGTGACAACTTCGCCGAGGGTGTCGAGGCGTCCATCGAACGCTGGTTTCCAGCCGAAACGACTGCTGTACCGCAGGAGATCATCGAAGCCACGCGCGCGACCCTGCTCGCCAACGACATCGAATCGTATCTGTACGCCTACACCGTCTTCGTGTGTGGTTACTGCGAGTTCTGTCCCGAACTCGGTGCGATCACGGTGCCCGCTCTTGCCATCACCGGCGAACTCGATCCCGGCTCAACACCAGATATGTCCCGCCGCCTCGCAACAGCGATCCCGGACTGCCGAGTGCAGATCGTCGCCGGCACCCGGCACATGATGCCGGTCGAAGACACCCCGGCGCTCGCCACAGCAATCACCGAATTCATCGTGGAATCGGAAGGACCCTCATCATGACTGAACGCCTCGACCACTTCATCGGCGGAGAACATGTCGCCCCCGTTGACGGCGCCTACTTCGCCAGCACCAACCCCGCCACGCTCGACGTGCTCTACGAGGCCCCTCGCGGTACCGCTGAGGACGTAAACCGGGCCGTCGCAGCGGCACGGGCCGCCTTCGAGTCACCCGCATGGGCGGGCCTCACCGCCACCAAACGGGGCCATCTGCTGCGCCGTCTGGGAGACCTCATCGGTGAGCACGCCGATGAACTGGCCCTGCTCGAGAGTGTCGACAATGGCAAGCTGCTGCGCGAGATGCGCGGACAGATGCGCACGCTCCCCGAGTACTACTACTATTACGCCGGCCTCGCCGATAAGATCCAGGGCGCTCAGATCCCTGCCACAACGCTCGAGATCCTCAACTACACGCAGCGCGAGCCCCTCGGCGTCGTCGGCATCATCACCCCCTGGAATTCACCACTCACGCTCACCACTTCGAAGGTCGCCCCGGCGCTCGCCGCCGGCAACACCGTGGTGATCAAGCCAAGCGAGTACACCTCCCGCACCATTCTCCGGCTTGCCGAGCTCGCGGCCGAGGCCGGCTTCCCCGCCGGAGTTCTCAACGTCGTCACCGGTCTCGGGGTCGAGGCCGGTGCCCCGCTCGTGAGCCATCCCGCACTGGCGAAGATTTCATTCACCGGATCGACGGCCACGGGTTCTCGTATCGCAGCTGAAGCCGCGTCGCGCTTCATCGGGTGCACGCTCGAGCTCGGGGGGAAGAGCCCGAATATCGTCTGTGATGATGCGGATGTGTCGAACGCCGCCATGGGCGTGATCGCGGGTATCTACGCGGCGGGCGGGCAGACCTGCATCGCCGGCAGCCGCGTCTTCGCGCACAAAGCGGTCTACGATGAACTGCTCGAGCGCGTCACCCAGCGTGCTCGCTCGATCAGGATCGGCGATCCCCTCGACCAGCAGACCGAACTCGGCCCCCTCGCCTTTTCCGATCAACTGGAGAAGGTCGACTCGTACGTGCAGCTCGGCGCATCGGAGGGCGCTACGGTGCATGCCGGAGGAGGCAGGCCCGAGGGCCTCGAACTGCCCGGATACTTCTACACGCCGACCGTGCTCACCGACGTCACCAACGACATGCGCGTCGTACGGGAGGAGATCTTCGGCCCGGTCGCGGCGATCATGCCGTTCGAGCACGAGGATGAGTTGGTCGCGCTCGCGAACGACACCGAGTACGGTCTCGCAGCGGGTATCTGGACGCAAAACCTTGCCCGTGCTCACCGTCTGGCGCGACGCATCGAGGCCGGCACGATCTGGGTGAACACCTACCGCGCCATGTCGCCCATGTCGCCACGGCAGGGCTTCAAGAACTCGGGAGTCGGCATTGAGCACGGTATTGAGTCGATGTACGAGTACACGCGGCTCAAGAGCGTGTGGATCAACACCGACGAGGGTCCCGTCGCCGATCCGTTCGTGATGAGGGGCTGAGCGAGATGCCCCTCATCGATATCTCTATCGCTCGCGGGCGCACGCCCGAGCAGTTGCGTGCACTCATCGACGAGGTGCACCGCGCAGCGGAACGCACTGTCGATGCCGCGCCCGAGAACATCACCGTACTGGTGCGCGAGGTCGAGCACGAGCACTGGTCCCGCACCAATCAGACGATCGCTGAGCGCCTTGCCGGGCCGCAGCGATAACCACCCACGCACACCTAGGAGCAACACATGCGTTTCTCACTCTTCATTCACATGGAGCGCTACGACGACTCGGTCTCCGAGCAGCAGCACTGGAACGACCTCGTCGAGCTGACCCTGCTCGCCGAGGCCGGCGGATTCAGCACCGTGTGGATCGGCGAGCACCACTCCATGGAGTACACCGCATCGCCCAGCCCGATCCCGCAACTCGCGTACCTCGCAGCCCGCACCTCGAAGATCCGCCTCGGCGCAGGTACCATCATCGCGCCGTTCTGGAACCCGATCCGCACGGCCGGTGAGATCGCACTGCTCGACGTCATCAGCGGTGGCCGAGCTGAACTCGGCGTCGCCCGAGGTGCCTACCAGTTCGAATTCGACCGCCTGGCCGGCGGCATGCCCGCCACCGACGGCGGCAAGGCGATGAACGAGATCGTCGCCACCGTGAATCATCTCTGGGACGGCGATTTCGCATACGAGGGCGAGGTCTTCTCGTTCCCGACCTCGACCAGCGTGCCGAAGCCGGTGCAGAAGAACCCGCCCGTGTGGGTCGCCGCTCGCAGCCCCGAGTCGCACGATTTCGCGGTCGCCAACGGCGCCAACGTCATGGTGACGCCGCTCATGAAAGGTGACGAGGAAGTCGAAGATCTCGTAAACAAGTACGAGACCGCGATTGCCAACCATCCCGAGGTGACCGAGCGCCCCGACATCATGGTGCTGCGCCACACCTACGTGCACTCGCCCGATGAGCCCGAAGCCTGGA
>JBDIAD010000165.1:0-3919 GCA_039812205.1 Leucobacter sp. | reverse complement strand
TGGTGGGTCACGAGCACCGTCGCGAGATCGGGGTGCGTGCGATGCAGGTGGTCGACCGTCTCGAGCAGCTGCTCGCGCGCCGCGACGTCGAGCCCGGTCGAGGGCTCGTCGAGCAGCAGCAGGGGCGGATCGGTGACGAGCGCGCGGGCGATCAGCGTCTTGCCCCGCTCGCCCTGCGACATGGTCGGCCAGATGGCGTCGACGATCCGCTCGAGCCCGAGCAGCTCGATCAGATAGTCGGCTCGGGCCTCCTGCTCGGGGGTGGGCGCCCAGCGGTTCATCATCTCGACGGTGCCGGTGGCGCCGGTGAGGACGACCTCGCGCACGGTGAGCGCCGAGCGCAGCGGATGCCGGGGGTTCACGTGGCCGATCGACTCTCGCAGCTGGCGGATGTCGACGCGGCCGAGCTGCTCGCCGAGCACGTGCACGCCGCCGTGCGTGGGATGCTGCTCCGCCCCGCACATGCTGAGGATCGTGCTCTTCCCCGCGCCGTTCGCTCCGATGAGCGCCCAGTGCTCGCCCGCGCGGATCGTGAGCGAGACGTCGTCGAGGATCCTGCGCGAATTGCGCACGAAGTCGACGTGATCCAGCCTCAGGATCTCGGCGGCGGGCATGCGCTAGTCCCCGAGCGCCGGGTAGGCCTCGGGGGCGAGGCGGTCGCCGATCACGGGGAACTCCTCGCGCACCTCCGCGACGAGCTT
This sequence comes from Leucobacter sp., assembly GCA_039812205.1. Classification (GTDB taxonomy): domain Bacteria; phylum Actinomycetota; class Actinomycetes; order Actinomycetales; family Microbacteriaceae; genus Leucobacter. The sequence goes on along the minus strand of JBDIAD010000165.1, from coordinate 3,218 downwards.
CGGGTCGATGTCGACGACGCGCAGCTCCTCCTCGGTGGGGGAGCACTCGGCGACCACGCGGCCCCAGGGGTCCACCACGCGACTCGAACCGCCCAGTTCGACGCTGCCCTGCATGCCGACGGCGTTCACCGCGATGACCCAGAGCTGATGCTCGACGGCCCGGGCCTCGGTGAAGAGCGTGAAGTGGCTCCGTCGCGCCGCCGGCCACGCCGCGGGAACCACGGCGGCCTCGGCGCCGCGAGCCCCGACCTCGAGCCACAGGCCCGGGAACCGCAGGTCGTAGCAGGTCGTCGACGCGAGCCTGCCGAGCGGGCTGTCGATCACCGAGAGCGTCGTACCCGGCGTGAGCAGCTGCGCCTCGCGCGACTTGTAGCCGAAGACGTGGATCTTGCGATAGGTCTGCGCGATCCGCCCGTCTGCGTCGATCAGCACCGTCGTGTTGTGCAGCCTGCCCTCGGCGTCGCGCTCGATGAAGCTGCCGGCGTGCACCCAAGCGCCCAGTTCGCGCGCGACGCGTCGGCACATCGACACGGTCGGCCCGTCGATCGCCTCGGCGTGCTCCTCGTAGCGGGTGAACGCCATGTATCCGGCGGCCCACAGCTCGGGCAGCACGAAGAGATCGATGCCCTCGCCCGCGCGTGCGAGCAGCATCGCCTCGACGCGGTCGATGCGCTCCTCCCGCGTCTCGTCGTCGGGGCTCGCCAGTTGCACCAGGGCGATTCGTGTCATGAGGCCACCTGTCTTCAGTGTTCGGTGTTCAGCTGCGCGGTGCTCAGCTGTTCGGTCAGGAATGCGGAGATGTCGGCGAGCTCTTCGGCCCCGATCCCGTGCAGGATGCCGTCGTAGAGTCGCGCGGTGAGCGTCGTGTGCGCGGGCGCCCACTGCCGTGTGAGAGCGATGCGCTCGGCGTCGATGACGGGGTCAAGCTCGTCGCGGCCCCAGAACATCGGCGGGCGGATCGCCGCGAGCGCAGCATCGTGCTCTCCGATGCCCGGCGCCACGAAGCCCGAGCAGTTCACGCCCGCGAGGAAGCGCTCGGGCCGGAGCCGCATGAGCGAGGTGACCATGCATCCGCCCTGCGAGAAGCCCATCGGAACGATGACGCCGAGGCCGGCCGCCCCGGTCGCGGCGACGCGCGCGTCGAGGGCGTCGATCCACCCTTCGAGCGCGACCGCTGCGCGATGCGGCCCGGTGCCCTCGAAGCGCTCCGTGCGCTCCGCACGGGCCGGAAGGCCGTCCGCGCCGATGGGGAGCGACCACCAGGCATAGCCGTTCTCGATCGGCGCCGGCGCGACGAGCGGTGCGCGCGGAGAGGCGCAGACGAAGTCCCGCGGCAATCTCGGGGCGAGCTCGATGAGATCGCCCTCGAAGGAGCCGTAGCCGTGCATGAGCAGCAGCAGCGGCCGCGCGGAGAGCGCCGCGATCGCGGCCTCGACCGTGGCGGGTTCCCCGTCGACGGCCCACCGCACATGCGCATCGTCGATTCGCAGCAGTGTCATGCTGCCAGCCTAGCGGCGGGCGTTACCCGAAGCGCCCTGCGTGCTCGCTTGGTGGCGGCAGCCATTTCTGGCTGCCGTGCGAGTGCGCCGCGACCGTCTCGGTCGCGGGTCTCGGGGCGTTACCCGAAGCGCCCTGCGTGCTCGCTTGGTGGCGGCAGCCATTTCTGGCTGCCGTGCGAGTGCGCCGCGACCGTCTCGGTCGCGGGTCTCGGGGCGTTACCCGAAGCGCCCCGAGACATAATCCTCCGTCGCCTTCACGGAGGGGGTCGAGAAGATCGTCGACGTCTTGTCGACCTCGATGAGCCTGCCGGGCTTGCCGGTGCCCGCGATGTTGAAGAACGCGGTGCGATCGGACACGCGCGACGCCTGCTGCATGTTGTGCGTGACGATCACGATCGTGTACTCCTTCTTGAGCTCGTCGATGAGATCCTCGATCGCGAGCGTGGAGATCGGATCGAGCGCCGAGCAGGGCTCGTCCATGAGCAGCACGTCGGGGGAGACGGCGATGGCGCGGGCGATGCACAGACGCTGCTGCTGTCCGCCCGAGAGACCCGACCCGGGCTTGTCGAGGCGATCCTTCACCTCGTTCCAGAGATTCGCGCCCCGCAACGACTGCTCGACGAGATCGTCGGCGTCGCCCTTGGAGAGCTTGCGATTGTTGAGCCGCACGCCCGCGAGCACGTTCTCGCGGATCGACATCGTGGGGAAGGGGTTCGGGCGCTGGAACACCATGCCCACCTGGCGGCGCACGAGCACGGGATCCACCCCCGGGCCGTAGAGGTCTTCGCCGTCGAGCAGCACCTGACCCTCCACCCGGGCGCCCGGAATGACCTCGTGCATGCGGTTCAGCGTGCGCAGGAACGTCGACTTGCCGCAGCCGGAGGGGCCGATGAACGCCGTCACACTGCGCGGCTCGATGTTGATCGACACGCCCTCGACGGCGAGGAAGCCGCCGTAGTAGACGTTCAGGTCGTTGACCTCGATGCGCTTGGACATGTGGTGATTCTCTTTCTGCGGGTTCTGAATGCTCGGGGCGCGCTCAGCGGCCGGTCTTCGGGGAGAAGCTTCGGGCGACGAGCCGCGCGATCAGGTTCAGCGCCATGACGATCAGGATCAGCATAAGCGCGGCGGCCCAGGCCCGATCGAGGAAGGCGAATGCCGGGTTCCCCTGATTCACGAACTGGGTGTAGACGTAGACGGGGAGCGATTGCATGCGCTCCGAGAACAGGTTGAGGTTCATCGAGGCGGTGTAGCCCGCGGTGATGAGCAGCGGTGCGGTCTCGCCGATGACGCGCGCGATGGCGAGCACGATGCCGGTCGTGATGCCGGCCATCGCCGTGGGCAGCACGACCTTCACGATGGTGAGCCACTTCGGCACGCCGAGGGCGTAGGAGGCTTCGCGGAGCTCGTTCGGCACGAGCCGCAGCATCTCTTCGCTGGAGCGCACGACGACGGGGATCATGAGCACCGCGAGGGAGACCGCGCCGATGATGCCCATGCGCACGCCGGGGCCGAAGACGAGCGCGAAGAGGGCGTATGCGAAGAGGCCCGCGACGATCGAGGGGATGCCGGTCATCACGTCGACCAGGAATGTGATGATCTTCGCGAGTTTGCCGCGGCCGTATTCGACGAGGTAGATCGAGGTGAGCAGTCCCAGCGGGACCGAGATGATCGTCGCCGCGAGCGTGATGAGGAGCGTGCCGTACATGGCGTGGATCG
>JBDIAD010000164.1:0-3938 GCA_039812205.1 Leucobacter sp. | reverse complement strand
GTGGGCCCGGCGGTCGGCGCGCTGATCTCCGCGATCGGAATCCCGGCGGCACTCGCGCTGGTAGCGCTCGCGCCCGCGGCGGCGGCACCGCTCGTCCCGGCGGATCCGCCCCCGGCTCGCCCGGTTCCGGTCAGCCGAAGCGGAGCGTGAGCGCGGTATGGTTGCAGAGTTCGCTGCAACCAGAAATCCAGCCGAGGAGCACGGATGATCTACCCCGATCTCGAGCTCGAGATCCCTGAGCAACTCGGCCGCGTGCACTTCGTCGGTATCGGCGGTTCGGGCATGAGCGGCATCGCGCGCATGCTGCACGTCGCAGGGGTGCCCGTCACCGGCAGTGATCGCAGCGCGAACTACAACACGGCGGCGCTCGCCGAGCTCGGCATCCCCGTGCACATCGGGCACCGCGCCGAGAACGTCGGGGATGCGGATACGCTCGTCGTCACCGGTGCGCTCTGGCAGGACAATCCCGAGTACCAGTACGCACTGGCGAACGGCATCCCGGTGCTCCATCGCTCGCACGCGCTCGCCTGGCTCGCCCGGGGCCGTCGCCTCGTCGCGGTCGCCGGCGCGCACGGGAAGACCACATCGACCGGCATGGTCGTCACGGGGCTGCTCGAGCTGGGCGCCCATCCGTCGTTCGTGAACGGCGGCATCATCGAGACGCTCGGAGTCTCCTCGGCGCCGGGAGGCGACGACCTCTTCGTGATCGAGGCCGATGAGAGCGACAAGTCGTTCCTGCTCTACGACACCGCGATCGCGCTCGTCACGAACGTCGATCCCGAGCATCTCGACTTCTACGGCTCGCGCGAGGCGTTCATGCAGGCGTTCGTCGACTTCGCTCTGGGGGCGCGCGAGGCCGTCGTCATCTCCGCCGACGATCCCGGTGCCCGAGAGGTGCTCGCACGCCTGAGAGAGCGCGCCGCGGGCGGAACCCGGCTGCCCGAGATCATCACCTTCGGGGCAGGCGAGGGCGCCGATGTGCGACTGGTCGCAGTCGACGACAGCGGCCCCGTGCGGTTCGCGGCCGAGATCGACGGCGAGCGGATCGAGGGGGAGCTCTCGGTCTACGGGCGGCACAACGCCGTCAACGCCCTCGGCGTGCTCGCCGTGCTCGTGCGCCTCGGGTACCGGCCGGATGCGGCGCTCGCGGCGCTCACCCATTTCGGGGGCACGAAGCGCCGCTTCGAATTCCACGCCGAGATCGCGGGCGTGCGCGTGTATGACGACTACGCGCACCATCCGACCGAGGTTGAGGCGCTGCTCGATTCCGCGCGCGCCGTCGTGGGGGAGGGGCGGCTGATCGCGATCCACCAGCCGCATCTCTACAGCCGTACGAGCCTGTTCCATCGCGAGTTCGCCCGGGTGCTCGAGTCGGGGGCGGATCACACCGTGGTGCTCGCAGTCGACGGCGCCCGCGAGGATCCCGTGCCGGGCGTGACCGGCGCGCTCGTCTCGGAGGACTTCGCCGATCGATCGCGCGTGCGCTACATCGACGACTGGGCGCGTGCGGCCGAGTATCTCGCCGAGATCGCGCAGCCCGGCGATGTCATGATCACGATGAGCTGCGGCACGGTCTACCAGATCATCCCGCAGCTGGTGGCGGCGCTGCAGGAACGGTTCGAAGGCCGGTGAAACGACCCGGCGGCTTCGACCGCGGCTTCCCCGCGGATCCGTTCGAGCCCGACGCCGTCGGCTCGGAGCCTCTCGACCCGGCGTCTCTCGACTCGCGGACGGTCGAGTGGGAGCCGAAGCGGAACGACGCGAGGTCGGACGATTCCGAACCGGTCGGATCCGGGAGGAACGAGCGGGAGCCGACCGGCGCCGAGCCGCGCGAACCGGGCCCGGGCCCGCGCGCCGATGCCTCACTCGCCCCGGTCACGCAGCTCGACACGGTCGATCTTTCGAGAACCGCCGATCTCTCGGGGGTCGCCGCCCCCGAGGATGCCGTCGCTCGCCCGGGCGCCGTCGACCTCTCGCTCGGCGGGAGCGAGCCCGGCTCCGAGCCGACCCGTCGGGCCGATGTGCGCGGCGCGCTGCGCCGGCTGCGGCAGGCCAGTCGATCTCGTCGTACGCGAGAGAAGCGGGAGCAACGGCGGTTCACAGCGCATCTGCGACGCAGGCGCCGCTACTGGATCACCGGCGCGGCGGCGGTGCTCGGCCTCGCGGCCTTCGTCGCGGTCGGGGTGTTCACCCCGGTGATGGCCGTGCGCGAGGTACGGGTCGAGGGGGCGCAGCAGATCGATGTCGCGGCCGTTCAGGACGCCATGAAGAAGTTCGAGGGGGTGCCCCTGGCTCTCGTGGACGATCGGGAGGTGCACACGGCGCTGCAATCGTTCACCCTGATCGAGCGCTACTCGCTGGAGCGCATTCCGCCGCAGACGCTGGTGCTGCGGGTCGAGGAGCGCGATCCGGTGATCGCGCTGGAACGCGATGGGGGCTTCGGCCTCTACGATGCCGCGGGCGTGTTCATCAGCGTGCAGCCGGAGGCCCCGGACGGCGTGCCCGTCGGCGCGGGCGCGGTGCTCGATCCGGGGACGAGCGCCTTCCGCGCGGCGGGGCAGATCGTGAGGGATCTTCCCGAAGATCTCCGCTCCGCGCTGACGGGCGTCGAAGCCGCCTCCGCGCAGCAGGTGACGCTGGTGCTGAACACCGGCACGCGCGTGGTGTGGGGCAATCACGATCTCACGCAGCGAAAGGCGGTGGTGCTGCGCGCCATGATCGCGCGACTGGGCGCCGTGAGCTCCATCGATGTGAGCGCGCCCGACACCCCGGTCTTCACGCCGTAGGAATCGAATTGTCGTGAGCGCGGTGTGTCGCATCTGCTGCGCGCCGCGGTCCCCGTAATTTAGGGCTCGAGAAATGTATACCCGAATACTAACTTTCACCTTTAGGTAGAGGTTGAAGGTTGAGGGGAAGGACCCACGTGTCAACGAACCAGAATTACCTCGCGGTCATCAAGGTCGTCGGCGTCGGCGGCGGCGGAGTCAACGCGGTCAATCGCATGATCGAACTCGGCCTGCGCGGGGTCGAATTCATCGCGGTGAACACCGACGCGCAGGCGCTTCTGCTCAGCGACGCCGATGTCAAGCTCGACATCGGCCGCGAACTCACCCGAGGACTCGGCGCCGGCGCCGACCCGGAGGTCGGTCGCCGCGCCGCCGAGGACCACGTCGATGAGATCGAGGAGGCGCTCACCGGTGCCGATATGGTCTTCGTCACCGCGGGCGAGGGCGGCGGCACCGGCACCGGTGCCGCTCCGGTCGTGGCACGCATCGCCCGCGCGGTCGGGGCGCTCACCATCGGCGTCGTCACCCGCCCGTTCTCCTTCGAGGGCAAGCGCCGCGCCGCGCAGGCCGACACCGGCGTGCACGCGCTGCGCGAGGCCGTCGACACGCTCATCGTCGTGCCGAACGACCGACTGCTCGAGATCAGCGAGCCCGGGATCAGCATGATCGAGGCCTTCGCGGCGGCCGACCAGGTGCTGCTGGCGGGCGTGCAGGGCATCACCGACCTCATCACGACCCCGGGTCTCATCAACGTCGACTTCGCCGACGTGAAATCCGTCATGCAGGGGGCCGGCTCGGCGCTCATGGGCATCGGCTCCTCGAGAGGGGCGGATCGCGCCATCAAGGCCGCCGAACTCGCGGTGGCATCGCCGCTGCTCGAGACCAGTATCGAGGGCGCGCACGGCGTGCTGCTGTCGATCCAGGGCTCCTCGAACCTGGCGCTCAGCGAGATCACCGACGCCTCCTCTCTCGTGCAGGACGTCGTGCACCCCGAGGCGAACATCATCTTCGGCACCGTCATCGACGACACCCTCGGCGATGAGGTCCGCGTCACGGTCATCGCCGCCGGATTCGACGATGTGCCCGTCACCTCCTCGGGTGAGATGCTCCCGGAGCGCGGCCGTCGCGGAAGCCGCGTCGAAACCCTCGAGG
>JBDIAD010000163.1:0-3944 GCA_039812205.1 Leucobacter sp. | reverse complement strand
CATGGTGCTCCACCTCATCGGCTGGCCGTGGTACTTCTCCGTGACCGTCGCGGCGCTGATCTCGGTGTCGCTCTCGATCATCCTGCTCTCGCGTCCCCGCGAGCGGGCCGCCCTGAGCATCCAGGAATGGCGCGACCGCGACCGCACGGCCGACGACATCGCGGAGGACGCCGTGCTCGACTCGTCCGACTCGGCCACGCCTCCTCCGGTCGAGTAGCCGGCCGAGCCCGCGGCTCAGAACGCGAAGCCGACGCCGAGCAGCACGCCGTAGGCGAGGCCGCCGAAACTCGTGAGTGCGAGCGCCATGATGAGTTCGCGCGCGGACTTGCCCCAGAGCACGATGACGCACGCCGGGATGACGAGCACGAGCGCCAGGAACACCCACGCCATCCCGGGATAGACGAGCAGATACAGGCTCGGCAGCACGAACGGCACGAGCGCGCAGATCACGTAGAGCACGCGCGAGGCGCGATCCCCGATCAGCACCGACAGGGTGCGCTTGCCCGCGGCGCGATCCGTCTCGATGTCGCGGGTGTTGTTCGCGATGAGCACCGCCACCGCCAGCAGCCCGATCCCGGTACCCGCCAGCCACGGCTCCTGCGCCACGATGTCGGTCTGCAGGTACACCGTGCCCACCGTCGCGACCAGGCCGAAGAACACGAACACGACGAGCTCGCCGAGCCCCATGTAGCCGTACGGCTTGCGCCCGCCGGTGTAGAACCACGCGGCGATGATCGCGAAGACACCGATGAGCAGCAGCCACCAGCGCCCGCTGAGCACGATCGCGATCAGGCCGCAGACCGCCGCGAGTCCGAAGAACACGAGCGCGGTGGCGAGCACCCGCTTCGGATTCACGAGCCCCGACCCGGTGAGACGCGCCGGGCCGACCCTGAACTTGTCGGTGCCGCGCACCCCGTCGGAGTAGTCGTTCGCGAAGTTCACGCCGATCTGCAGGAAGATCGAGACCCCGAGCGCGAGCAGCGCGAGCGGCAGCGAGAACTCGCGCAGCATCTGGGCGATGCCCGCACCCGCGGCCACGGGAGCCACGGCGAGCGGCAGCGTGCGCAGTCGCGCTCCGCCGACCCAGTCCCGCCAGGTGATGCGAGCGGGCCCGCCGGCGGCGAGATGCCGCTCAGCGGCGGCGCGGCGCGCGGGGTTCCCCGAGCGGCCGGGCTGATGGCGAGTGTTCATCGGTGACTCCTTCTCCGCTCACGATCCTAGGGTGCTCGCCGCGTTCACCTCATCACTCGATTCGGGGGCCTCGCCGCTCGCGTCGGCCGACCCCGCCGCCTCGTGCATCGCGCGCACCTGGGCGAAGCTGCGGCGCAGCTCGCCGATCCATCCCGCGATTCGCAGCCGATCGGGCTTGCCGCCGGTGAGCCGCGGCAGCTCGGGCGTCTCGGTCGCCCACAGCGGGGTCGCCGCCGCTCCGAGTCGGGTGCGGATCGCCTCGCGCACCTCATCGAAGCCCGCGGCACCGGCCTCGATCTCGACCACGAGCCCGACGCGCTCCCCCCACTCGGGGTGCGGCACGCCGATCGCCACGACGCTCGACCATCCGCGGTGCTCGGCTGCGGCGCGCTCCACCTCGTCGAGGGAGACGTTCACGCCCCCCGAGATCACGACGCGGTCGATGCGTCCGGTGACCGTGAGCATGCCGCCGAGAAGCTCCCCCGCATCGCCGGTGCGGTACCAGCGGGTGTCGCCGTCGTGCACGAACTGCCGGGCGGTGAGCGCGTCGTCGCCGACGTAGCCGATGGCGAGCGATGATCCGCTCAGCTGCACCTCGCCCTCGCGGATGCGCACGCGGGTGTCGCCGATCTCGACGCCGTCGTAGACGCAGCCGCCGGCGGTCTCCGTCATGCCGTAGCTGCGGCGCAGCGCGAGCCCGAGCTCGTGCGCGCGCTGTCGCAGCGTGGTGGCGATCGCCTGCCCGCCGACCAGGATGGCCGCGAACCCCCGCAGCGCCTCGGCGGCGTGCGCATCCCGCTCGGCGAGGTCGATGAGGCGCGCGAGCTGCACCGGCACCACGGACACGTAGCGCTGAGGGTGATCCATCTCCTCTGCAGCGCGCAGCAGCCCCTCGGGGTCGAAGGGCCCGTCGAAGAAGACCGGTTCGGTGTCGGCGACGATGCCTCGCACGAGCATCTGCAGGCCCGAGATGAGATTCCCCGGCAGCGTCACGAGCCACTGGCCGGGCCCGCCGAGCGCCTCATGCGTCGCACGCGCGCTCGCCACGAGCGCCTCGGCCGACAGCGCGACGGCCTTCGGGATCCCGCTCGAACCCGAGGTGTGCACGACGACGGCGGTGCCGGCGGGCAGCTCGGCCTCGCGCACCTGCCGCACGATCGCGGCCCGGGCGCTCTCGCTCAGCTCGGCGGGCATGGGGAGGATCGGCCCGAGACCCGAGAGCGCATCGGCGAGGGCGGCGAGCAGCCACGCCCGGTCGTCGACCGGGACAACTCGCAGCTCAGAAGTCACCCCCTCAGAGTACCCGGCCCGATTCCCGCGGATCCGGGGAGGCGGCTGGGTGCTCCCCGCGATCAACGCCGCCTAGAATGGCCGTGTGACCAACATTTCCCGCTTGTCGAAGAAGATTTCCGCGATCGCCGAATCGGCGACTTTGAAGGTCGATGCGAAGGCCAAGGCCCTGCAGGCCGAGGGCCGCCCGGTCGTGAGCTTCGCCGCCGGCGAGCCCGATTTCGCGACTCCGGCGCACATCGTCGATGCGGCGCGCGCGGCGCTCGACGATCCGAAGAACTTCCGCTACACCGCGGCAGCGGGCCTCGCCGTGCTGAAGCAGGCCGTCGCCGACAAGACCGCTCGCGATTCGGGCTGGAAGATCGACCCCTCCCAGGTGATCGTCACGAACGGCGGCAAGCAGGCCGTCTACGAGTCGTTCCAGGTCCTGCTCGATCCGGGTGACGAGGTGCTCATCCCCGCCCCGTACTGGACGACCTACCCCGAGGCGATCCAGCTCGCGGACGGCGTGCCGGTCGAGGTGTTCGCGGGCTCCGACCAGGATTACAAGGTCACCGTCGAACAGCTCGAGGCGGCCCGCACCGACCGCACCAAGGCGCTGCTCTTCGTCTCGCCGTCGAACCCGACCGGCGCCGTGTACTCGGAGGCCGAGACGCGCGCCATCGGCGAGTGGGCGAACGAGCACGGCCTGTGGGTGATCGCCGATGAGATCTATCAGAACCTCACCTACGACGGCGTGCGCGCGATCTCGATCGTGGAGGCCGTGCCGGCCCTCACCGACCGCGCCCTGCTCGTGAACGGCGTCGCGAAGACCTACGCGATGACCGGCTGGCGCCTGGGCTGGATGGTCGGCCCCGACGACATCATCAAGGGCGCCTCGAATCTGCAGTCGCACCTCAACTCGAATGTGAACAACATCGCGCAGATCGCGGCCGCCGCAGCGCTGAACGGCCCGCAAGAGCCCGCCGAGCAGATGCGCCAGGCCTTCGACCGCCGCCGCAAGATCATGGTCGAAGAGCTCAACAAGGTGAACGGCTTCCACTGCCCGACGCCCGAGGGCGCCTTCTACGTGTACGTCGATGTGCGCGGCGCGCTCGGCCGCGAGGTCCGCGGCGTCGTGTCGAACACCTCGCTCGAGCTCGCCGACTTCATCCTCTCCGAGGCCGAGGTCGCGGCGGTTCCCGGCGAGGCGTTCGGGCCGAGCGGGTACCTGCGCTTCAGCTACGCACTCGGGGATGATGCGATCCTCGAGGGCGTGAAGCGCCTGCAGGAGCTCTTCGCCTAATCTCACGAGTCGACGCGCCCGTCGAGGGCGCGGTCGGCGTAGGCGCGGTCGGCCTGGGTCAGTACACCTAGCGCGGTGCAGGCGGCCCGATCAGGGTGCGCAGCCCGTCGGCGAGCCCGCCGCGCCAGCACGCGTAGTCGGCCCCGCCGTTGAACTCGACGAAGTGCGTGTCGCAGCC
>JBDIAD010000162.1:0-3966 GCA_039812205.1 Leucobacter sp. | reverse complement strand
GACGCCGCCGTCGCGCCGGTCGTCGACATCGCGGTTCCGGTCGGTCCCGGCGCACCGGGACCGGTCATGCCGGGCGCCCCCGGTTACCCGGGAGTCGATCCTGTCGCCGGCGGCGCAACGGATCCCGTCGCCGCGACCGCCTCGGACGCTTCGGATGCGGTCGCGCAGGCCGCCGCGGACCCGGTGCGCTCGGCGAGCTCCGGGCCTCCCGGGGCAGCTGTCTTCGATTCGGATCTCGCCGATTCTGGCGTCCAGCCGCACGCCTCCGACCCGACTCAGGGCACAGCTGTGCCCATGGGCGGCGGGGGAGGCGCACCGGCCGTTCCGGCGCCCACTTCATCTTCCTCCGCCGGTGCAGGCGGAGGGGCAGCGGGTCAGCTCGCCGCCATCGTCGATATCGACCCGCAGCAGCTCGGTGCCGCAGCTGCGAACGCGGGGGCCGGCGATGACGATCTGCCCGCATCGCCGGTGTTCGACACCGACATCTCTCCCGACTGAGGACCGTCTGGTCGCTGATCTCAGCGACGCGCATCCGCGTTCATAGACACCATTCTCATCAGGAGTTCTCTCATGCATACCTTTGTGAAGCGCGCCATTTGGGGCGCGGCGCTCGCGGGCGGATTGACGCTCGTCGGCGGAGCGGCCGCGGGAGCGGCCGAAACAGGCGGTGAGGACGGGCTGCTCTCGGGCACCCAGATCCTCGCACCGCTCACGGCCCCGCTGAACATCGTGGACAACGCGATCTCGGTGCTCGGCGACTCGACGGTCGGAACGCCGTCCGCGGAGGCACCGGCAGCGCCGGCGCCCGCTGCGGAGGCATCGGTCGCTGCCCCCGTCACCGATGGCAGCGACGGCATCGCCTCGGGCACCCAGGCCGTCGTCGACGCGACGGTTCCGGTGACCGTCTCGAACAACGCCATCTCGATTCTGGGCGAATCCGAGGTCGCGGCCCCGGCTGCCGCACCCGATGCGACCGCCGTTCCGGCTGCCGACACCGCGGCACCGGTGCCCGGCCCGGCACCGTCCACCTCGGGTCTCGACGCGCTGCTCTCGGGCACGCAGGCGATCGTTCCGATCGAGATCCCGATCACGCTGGATGGCAACGCCATCTCGATCCTGGGCGAGAGCAGCACCGCTCCGAGCGCCCCAGCCACGGCCCCGGCGGCACCCGCGGGCTCGGCGACCGCCGCACCCGCGGTGACCGACGGCACGAACGGCATCGCCTCGGGCACGCAGGCGATCGTTCCGATCGAGATCCCGATCACGCTGGATGGCAACGCCATCTCGCTGCTGGGTCAGAGCAGTGTGGATCGGGGAACCGCGGCGGCACCCGCAGGCGCTCCGGTCGGCTCGGCAACCGGTGGCCCGTCCACGGGAGGCACCGACTCGATTCTCGGCGGCAGCCAGGTGATCGCGCCGATCACCGTTCCGATCAGCGTGACCGATAACGCGATCGGCCTCCTCGGAGACAGCAGCGTCGTGAGCGGCGGCCCCGCGGCACCGGCCGGCGCCGCACCCGGTGGAGACCTGCTCGCGCCGATCACCGACGGCGTGAACTCGCTGCTGGGCGGCACGCAGATCGCGCTGCCGATCTCGGTTCCGCTGAACATCTCGGGGAATGCCATCTCGGTGATCGGTGAGAGCACCGTGACCGATCCTGGCACGACGCCGGGCACGGATCCCGGTACGGATCCGGGCACCGACCCCGGGACTGACCCGGGTACGGATCCCGGTACGGACCCTGGTACGGACCCCGGCACCGATCCGGGCACTCAGCCGAGCCTCGTCCCGGCCGCGGTCGTCACCCCGGTGCCGGCCGCAGCCGCTCCGACCGCCGAAGTGCTCGCGGTCACGGGCGGCGGAACGATGCTGCCGCTCGCCGCGGCCGGAGTGCTTCTCCTGCTCGGCGCCGGCGCCCTGCTGACCCGCCGCGCCACGGCGGCCCGCGCCTAGCGGCGAATATCGTCGCCCGAGACGCTGCGCATCCGACGCGCAGCGTCATCGGGCGGCCCCATAGACCTGGAGGGGGCGCGAATCTCCCCGACCGCGCCCCCTTCAGCCATGCCCGAATTCGGCTCGATTCGAACCTGCACGACCCGGGCGGGCGGCGCAGCCGAGTCACCCCTCGACGTCGCGACGCCGGAAGGCCGTGATGCCGACGATGGTGAAGAAGACCACCGCGATGCCGATCCACACCAGACCGATCAGGTTCGGGCTCGCCTCGCCCATATTCGGGACCTGCTTGAACGGGCTGATCGAGATCACCCAGTCGGGGAACTTGAAGGTCGGCCCCAGCATCGTGAGCACGAACGAGACGAGCACTCCGGCCCAGGCGGCGATGACCACTCTCGGGCGCACCCCGACGACGGCGATCGCGATCGACATCGCGGCCCACACGGCCGGCACGGTGACGAGGGCCTGCAGCAGCATCGTATCGAGGCCGACGCCCAGGTTCGCGCTCGCCGCCATCAGCGCGATCCCCGTTCCCGCGAGCATCGCGAAGACGGCCGGGGCGATGAATGCGAGCGCGAGGTTCGCGGCGAAGTATCGGGATCGGCTCACGGCGCCGGCGAGCACGATCCCGAGGCGATCCGCGGTCTCCTCGCCGTGCACGCGCAGCACGAACTGCACCCCGGGAACCGCCGCCAGCATGCCGACCATGCTGTAAATGGTGACCAGGAACGCCGAGGTGAGCTCGGCCGACGTGGTCGCCCCGGAGGCGAGGAACGCCGCGATCGCGCTGTCCTTGCCGAGGAGCTCGTGGATCGCGGTCGCGAAGCTGCCGAACACGAGCCCGAATACGGCGAATGCGATCGCCCAGCTGATCAGCGAGCCGCGGCCGAGGCGCAGGGCGAGGGCCCAGGGGGTGCGGACCGCTCCGCGCGACGGCCCCGGCTTCGGCGCGATCGCGCCCTGGCCGAAGTCGCGGCGGGACTGCAGCGCGAATGCGATCGTCAGCGCGACCGCGGCGAAAGCGACCGTGAAGGCGAGGGGCCACCAGCGATCTCCCGAGGCGGGGCGAGTCTCGGTCATCCACCCGAGGGGGTTCGCCCACACCGTCCATTCGGGGGCGCTCATGGCGTACGCGAATCCGCGCAGCAGGAAGAGGATGCCGAGCGCGCTCACGGCGAGCGTGTTCGCGGTGCGGGCATCCGAGCCGAGCTGCGCCGCGATCGCCGCGATCCCCGTGAAGATCCAGCCCGAGCAGGTGAACGTCGCGGCGAGCAGCAGCGACGAATTCCAGTTTCCGCCGCACAGCCCGGTTACCGCGCCCGCGACCGCGCCGACGACGAGGGAGCCGATGAGCGCGAGGCCGACTCCGGCGAGCAGGCGGCTCGATCTGCCGAGCACTCCGGAGGCGAGCAGCTCCGCCTGGCCGGTGTCCTCCTGACCGCGGGTGGATTGCGTCACGGCGAAGATCGCGCCGAGCGAGGTGAGGAAGCCGGCGATCGCCATGGATCGCCACGCGTTGAACCCGTCCGCGGTGGTGAGGTCGAAGGCGGGCCCGAAGATGATGCCGAGCGCCGGGTTCGCGCCGATGGCGGTCGCGAGAGCCGCGCGGTCGGCGTCGCCCGGGAAGAGCCACGGATAGACGAGCACGGTAGACGCCGAGAGCAGGGTGGCGATCGCGATCCACGGTGCGAATCGGCGCAGATCGTGCCGGAGCAGGGTGCGCAGCAGCGGCGCCGAACCGGCGAGCGCGGAACTCATCGCCCGGTCCCGCCCTCCCCTGCGCCGTAGAAGCGCAGGAACAGCGCTTCGAGCGACGGGGGTTCCACCGTGAGCGACGCGAGGCCGTAGGGGGCGAGCAGTGTCATCGCTTCGCCGATGTGATCGCCGTCGACCGCGGCGGTGAGGCGATCGCCGTCGAGATGCACGGAGGTGAGCGGCGCGAGCGCCTCGGGTTCGGGCACTCGCTGCAGCGTCGCGTGAATCACGGTGCGGACCTGGCTGCGCAGCTCGGCG
>JBDIAD010000161.1:0-4010 GCA_039812205.1 Leucobacter sp. | reverse complement strand
TGCTCACCTGCGATCAGGGCAACTCGAGTCACGCGAAGAGCGCCCAGCTCGTGCGCGACATGCTCGCTCCAGCGGGGATCAACGTCGATATCCGCTGCGCGGAGCGCGCGACGTCGCTGACGGCGGCGAAGGCGGGCGATTTCGATCTGTACATCCACAAGCTGGGTCAGACGAACTCCGCCGGCACGAGCCTGTACCTGCAGTTCGATCCGTCGAACCCCTCGGGTCTGAACTACAACTTCGTCGACGATCAGAAGGCTGCGCAGCTCATCGCGGCAGCGCAGACCGCGACGACGAAGGATGACTACGTGAAGGCCGTGAAGGCCGCCGCGACGTACATCCACGATCAGGCCTACATGGTTCCGCTCTACGCGGAGAAGATGGTGTCGGCGTACAACGACAAGCGCTTCGACGGCTACCTCCCGGCAGCGGTCGAGAACATCACCATGGTGAGCCCCTACTCGCTCGCGCAGGTCGTGCCGAGCAAGTAACCGATCAGACAACCCAGTGGCCGGATGCCCTCTGGCATCCGGCCACTGCACCCCTAAGGTGATGCATTCATGACTCGATACATACTCTCGCGCTTCGGGCGAGCGGGGATCGCCGTGCTCATTGCGGTGTCTCTCACGTTCTTCCTGTTGCGACTCCTCCCCGGCGGCCCGACCGCCCTCATGCTTGACGGCGTCAAGGATCCGGCCCTCGAAGCAAAGATGCTCGCGGACTACGGACTCGATCAGCCGATGATCAACCAGTACGGACTCTTCCTGTGGCAGCTGCTGCAGGGGAATCTCGGTACCTCCTTCTACTCCCAGGGCGAGGTGACCGACGTTCTCATGTCGCGCATCCCCTGGACGCTCCTGCTGGCCGGTACGGCGTTCATCGTCACGGCCCTCGTCGGCATCCCCTTCGGCGTGTACGCCGCTGTGCGCGCCGGCGGATGGCCCGACCAGCTGCTGCGCTTCTTCGGCATGGCCGGTCAGGCGCTCTTCGTCCCCGCCGTGGCGGTGCTGCTCCTGGTGGTCTTCGCCCTGAATCTCGGGTGGTTCCCCATCGGCGGGCCATAAGTTCCGGCGCCGAAGGCACACCCGCGGCGTTCGGAAGCATCATGACGCACCTCGCGCTGCCGTTGCTCTCGCTGGCGTTCATCCAGGTCGGCCCGTACGCCCTCACCGTGCGCACGAACATGGCGCAGATCCTGGGGTCGGACTACATCCGCAGCGCCCGCAGCCGCGGTATCCCGCGCCAGACCATCATCTGGAAGCACGGCCTGCGCAACGCGATCGTCCCCGCCGTCACCCTCATGGGTCTGCAGCTGGGCACGCTCATCGGCGGCGCGGTGCTGACCGAGACCGTGTTCGCCTACCCCGGCGTCGGCTCACTCATCTACCAGTCGGTGCTCCGTCAGGACTTCCCGGTGCTGCAGGGTGCGTTCATCCTGCTGGCGATCACCGTGGTGCTCGCGAACCTCGCGACAGACCTGATCTGCATCGCCCTTGATCCTAAGATTCGAACGGGGGTCCGAGCATGAGCGAATCAGCAACGGGCGTCTTCAAGGTGGAACAGCCCACCAAGCGCCTCACTCCCTTCCAGCGCACCTGGAAGCGCTTCTTCTCGGCTCCGGTCGGGTGGATCACGATGGGCATCGTCGTCGTCTTCGTGCTCATCGGCATCTTCGGTCCGATGTTCGTCCCCTATCCCACGGGATACGGCCCGGACAGCCTGCAGCCCCCGTCGGCCGCGCACTGGTTCGGCACCGACGGCCTCGGCCTCGATGTCTTCGCGCAGGTGGTCTGGGGCACGCGGATGAGCCTCGCGGTCGCCCTGGTCGCCGGCATCATCGCGACCGTCATCGGCACCGTGCTCGGCATCGCCGCGGCGTATTTCAAGAGCCTCGATCCGCTCATCACCACCTTCACCGACGTGATGCTCTCTCTGCCGGTGCTGCCGCTGATGATCGTGGTCACCGCTCTGGTCGGCCCGAGCATCGTCACCCTGACGCTCGTCATCGGCTTCTTCTCATGGCCCGAGATCACCCGTCTCATGCGGTCGAACGCCCTCATGGTCGTGGGCATGCCCTTCGTCGACGGCGCCCGCGCCATCGGCGCATCGTCGGCCCGCATCATGTGGAAAGAGGTGCTGCCCATGGTCAGCCCGCTGCTCATCGTGAACGCGCTGCTCATCGGCGCTCGCGCGGTGATCTCCGAGGCCAGCCTGAGCTTCCTCGGTCTGGGCGACCCGAACACCTGGTCGTGGGGCCGCATTCTGCAGAGCGCCCAGCGCGACGGCGTGCTCGTCACCGCCTGGTGGCAGACCCTCTTCCCCTCGGTCATGATCCTGCTGCTCGTGCTCTCGGCGACGATCATCGGCATGCGATACAACGACTCACGCGCTGTGAAGATTTCAGGAGTGTAGCGCCATGGCGACGAACGAAGAACGCGAAGTCATTCTGAAGGTGAACAACCTCGCCGTCGATTTCGATACCGAGATGGGCGTCGTGCACGCGCTGAAAGACGTGTCTTTCGAGCTGCGTCGCGGCGAGACCCTCGGCATCGTGGGCGAGTCGGGTTCGGGCAAGACGACGACGATGAGCGCCGTGATCGGCCTCCTCGCCGGCAACGGGCACGTGGCGGGCGGCGAGATCCTCTTCGAAGGGGAGGATCTCGCCAAACTCAGCGAGCGCGAGTACCAGAAGGTGCGCGGGTCGCGGATCGGCCTGATCCCTCAGGATCCGATGTCGAGCCTGAACCCCATGCTCACCATCGGCGATCAGATTGAGGAGACGCTCCTCACGCACAAGAAGGCCACGAAGAAGACCGCGCGCAAGATCGCGGTCGAGTCCCTGCAATCCGCGGGTCTCGCCGACGCGGCCGATCGCATGAAGCAGTACCCGCACGAGTTCTCGGGCGGCATGCGTCAGCGCGTGCTGATCGGCATCGGCCTGTCGTGCGCCCCGAATCTGCTCATCGCCGACGAGCCGACCTCGGCGCTCGACGTGACGGTGCAGCGGCAGATCCTCGACAACCTCGAGCGCCTCACCCAGGAGATGGGCACCTCGATGGTGCTCATCACCCACGATCTCGGCCTCGCCGCCGAGCGCTGCGAGCGAGTGCTCGTGATGTACAAGGGCGAGATCGTCGAGCAGGGGCCGGCGCTGCAGATCCTGCAGAACCCCCAGCACGAGTACACGCAGCGTCTCGTGAAGTCCGCGCCTTCGATCGCCTCCGCACGCAAGGCGACGCTGGAGGCGCATCACGAGACGACCGGCGGCGAGGAGCCGAAGGGCGTCGAGCCGATCGTCTCCGTGCGGGATCTGAACAAGATCTACCGGGTGCGCGACTCCTCCACGGGCAAGCGCCGCGACTTCCAGGCGGTGAAGGATGTCAGCTTCGACATGTTCCCGTCGAAGACGCTCGCGATCGTGGGCGAGTCCGGTTCGGGCAAGTCGACCAGCGCCCGCATGGTGCTGCGGCTGGAGAAGCCGACCAGCGGCAAGATCGACTTCTCGGGTCGCAATGTCGCCTCGCTCAGCGGCAGCGAGCTGAAGAAGGCCCGCCGGCGAATGCAGCCGATCTTCCAGGATCCCTACTCGTCGATCAACCCCATGGCGTCGATCGAGGAGGTGCTCATCGAGCCCCTGGTCGTCCACAAGGTCGGCTCCCGGAAGCAGCAGAAGGCGCGGGCCAAGGAACTGCTCGATCTGGTCTCGCTCCCCGAGAGCTACCTGGATCGCTTCTCCTCCGAGCTCTCGGGCGGTCAGCGTCAGCGCATCGCGATCGCGCGCGCCCTGGCGCTGAATCCCGAGGTCGTGATCTGCGACGAGCCGGTCTCGGCGCTCGACGTGCTGGTGCAGGCGCAGATCCTCGAGCTCCTCGCCGATCTGCAGAACGAGCTCGGCCTGAGCTACCTCTTCATCTCGCACGACCTCGCCGTGGTTCGCCTCATCGCCGACCACGTGCTCGTCATGCGTCGCGGTGAGGTCGTCGAGCAGGGCGCCGCAGAGGATCTCTTCC
>JBDIAD010000160.1:0-4039 GCA_039812205.1 Leucobacter sp. | reverse complement strand
CGGGGGAGCGGTCGGGACGGGCACGCCGCGGGCGGGCGGCGCCGGGAGCTGCTCGGCGGCATCAGAGGTGTTCCGCGCCGTCGCGTCGGCGGCCTCCTGCGCGGCGCGATCCGCCTCCTGCTGCGCGGAGACGATCGCGACCGCCGCCGTGCCCCCGCCGATGGCGAGCGCGAGTCCGGCGATGATCGCGACGAGTGCGCGGCGGCGTTTCGTGCTGGAAGTCATGGATCCGATCGATCGGCGTGCGTGCAGGGGGTGCAGTGCCTCCGAGTGTACCCGGGCGACCTGTTCACACCCGCGGCGCACCTTCGAAAGCTACAATCGGAGTCGTGGCTGCAATCAATCTTGGAATGCCGAAAGTCCCCGAAGTTCTGGCGCCGCGGCGCAAGTCCCGTCAGATCAAAGTCGGTTCGGTGATGGTCGGCGGCGATGCGCCGATCAGTGTGCAGTCGATGACCACGACGCCGACGACGGACATCAACGCCACACTGCAGCAGATCGCCGAGCTCACGGCGTCGGGCTGCGATATCGTGCGAGTGGCAGTGCCGAGCCGCGACGACGCCGAGGCGCTGCCGATCATCGCGAAGAAGAGCCAGATCCCGGTCATCGCCGACATCCACTTCCAGCCCGCGTACGTCTTCGCGGCGATCGACGCCGGCTGCGCCGCCGTGCGTGTGAACCCGGGCAACATCCGCAAGTTCGACGATCAAGTCGGCGAGATCGCGCGTCGCGCGAAGGCCGCGGGCGTCTCGCTGCGCATCGGCGTGAACGCCGGATCCCTCGAGCCGAGCCTGCTGCAGAAGTACGGCAAGCCCACCGCCGAAGCGCTCGTGGAGAGCGCCGTCTGGGAGGCTTCGCTCTTCGAGGAGCACGACTTCCACGACTTCAAGATCTCGGTGAAGCACAACGACCCGATCGTGATGGTGAAGGCGTATCGTCAGCTCGCCGAGCGCGGCGACTGGCCGCTGCACCTCGGCGTGACCGAGGCGGGGCCCGCGTTCCAGGGCACCATCAAGAGCGCGACGGCGTTCGGAATCCTGCTCTCCGAGGGCATCGGCGACACGATCCGCGTGTCGCTATCGGCTCCTCCGGTCGAGGAGATCAAAGTGGGGCTGCAGATCCTGCAGTCGCTGAACCTGCGCGAGCGCAAGCTCGAGATCGTGTCGTGCCCGTCGTGCGGTCGCGCGCAGGTCGACGTGTACACGCTCGCCGAAGAAGTGACGAAGGGCCTGGAGGGCATGACCGTTCCGCTGCGCGTCGCCGTCATGGGGTGCGTCGTGAACGGGCCGGGCGAGGCGCGCGAGGCCGATCTCGGCGTCGCCTCGGGCAACGGCAAGGGGCAGATCTTCGTGAAGGGGCAGGTCATTAAGACCGTGCCCGAGTCAGAGATCGTCGAAACCCTGATTCACGAGGCGAACCGGATCGCGGCCGAGATGCCCGAGGCCGAGAGCGGGGCGCCGCAGGTCGTCACGGTCTGATCCACCGGCGCCTTTCGGGGCGCCAGACCTCGTTCCGCCCTCGACGCTCACCTCGCGAGCGAGAGCTCGATCGCGCCCGAATCGACATCGGCCCGATCCACGCGCACCCGTGCGAGTGTGCCGGCGGTGAGCCCGTCCGCCGGGCAGTGCGCGGTCACGAGGGGATCCTTCAGTTGCACCCGGGCGCGATCGCCTCGCACCTCGAGCACGATCGCCTCGAACACGTCGCCGATGCGCTCGCGCAGCAGCGCCGCCTCGACGCGATCCAGCGCCTCCGCGGTGAGCCGCCCGGCGCGGGAGATCGACGCCTGCATGAGCGCCGGAACCTCGGGAAGACTCTCCCGGGCCCAGGCGGGAATCTCCTCGCCGGCCGAGAGTGCGAGGCAGATCGCGAGTCCCCAGCGGTCGACGAGGCGCCGCAGCGGCGCGGTCACATGCGCGTACGGCGCCGCGATCGCCGCCTGCACCCGCGTCTCGGGGAGCGCGCCGTCGAACGCCTCGTAGCCCGCGCCGCGGAAGAGCCCCGCAGCGGCCTGCATCACCGCGTGCGCGCGCGGCGCATCGCGCGGGAGGGCGCGCAGATACTCGCCGTAGTCCATGGATGCGGGCCATTCGGTGCCGAGGGCCGCCACGCGCCTGCGGAAGAGCTCGAGGTCCTCGCTCGTGGGCGGCGGCATGGTTCGCAGGATGCCCACCCCGCCGGCGAGCATCATCTCGGCGGCGGCGATCCCCACCAGCAGCGACAGCTGCGCATTCCACTCCTCGACGGGAAGCGGCAGCCGCGCGACGATGCGATACCCGTCGGGTTCGCGGATGACTTCCTCATCGGGCAGGTTCAGGCTCGCCCCGCCGCGCAGCCGCTCCTGGTCGAGCCGCAGCGCCCCGATGACCGGCAGCAGCTCGAGCGATCCCGCGGCCTTGCCCGAGTCGATGGTGCGCTGCACCGAGGGATAATCCAGCTGTTCTCGGGAGCGGATCAGCGCCCGCTCCACGCGGGCGTTCCCCGCGGCACCGGCGGCATCGAGCTCGACCGTCCACACGCAGGCGCTGCGATCCGCCCCCGCGACCAGGGAGGCCCGATCCTCGCTCAGCACAGGGGGATGCAGCGGCACGGTCCCGTCTGGAAGGTAGAGGGTCTGCCCGCGCTCGCGGGCCTCGTGGTCGATCGCGCCGCCGGCGCGCACGAAGGCGGGGACGTCTGCGATGGCGTAGCGCACAGTGAAGCCCGTCCGGGTGCGCTCGAGATGCAGCGCCTGGTCGAGATCGCGCGAGCCCGGCGGATCGATCGTGATGAACGGGATGTCGCGCAGATCGAGCGCCGGCGTCTCGGACCGAACGGCCTCGGCCTCGGCGATGACGTCGGGCGGAAAGCCGCTCGAGACGTGCTCGCGCTCGCGCAGCGCCGCGAGCGCCGCCGAAAGCTGCCCGTGCGCGGAGTTCGGATGCAGATGCGTTCTCCGTGCGGGCATGCACCCACTTTACGCCGTGGCCGGTGAGGGGATGGGGGTTCGGCGCGCAGCGCGGCGCGCTCGGACGTACGCGTTCGAGGGCGGCAGCCAGACGAGCACGAGCCCGATCGACTGCAGCACGATGAGGGCGAGCCCGAGGGAGTTCGCCCAGAGCGCGTCGAGCGGCAGGAACGACAGCGACGCGACGCTCGCCCATACGACGATCGCCGCGAGTGTGCACAGCACGCACAGGATCGTCGAGAGCACCCGGGCCCAGTGCATGCCGCGAATCGTGCACACGCTGAACAGCAGATACATGCCGAGCACGATCACGGCGAGCACGATGTACGCGATCACGAGCGGCATGAAGACATCCGCGATGCCGTCCCACACGGTGTTGGCGAGGTTCGTGAGCTCGCGCAATACGGTGCGCAGCTGCTCGATGTTCTCGGCGGTGACTCCCGGCATGGCGCTGGCGCTCTCCGAGAAGGCGTCGATCTTACGGGTGAGCGAGTCCGTCTGCGCCCGGGTCAGGAGGATCGCGATCACCGGAGCGCCGACGAAGAGGAGCCCCGAGACGATCCACGCGATGCCACCGGCCCAGAGCGTCCACGGCGCACGCCGCGCCCTCGACGGCGCGATCGCGCCGGTCGATTCCATATTCACAGGCACCCCTCATGTCTCGGCTAGCCTCCACAGTAGTCGCCAGTGGATATGGTGGAAACGTGAGTGAGCAGCAGGTACCCGACGCGATCAGCGAACTTCTGGATATCGCCGGGGTGACCCGGCAGCGACGCCTCGTCTCGAACATCATCGAAACGGGTCTCGATCTCGGGCGCGAGCGCACGAGCCGGCTCGACCTGAAGATCTCGGCCGCGGCGCTCGAGGAGATGCACGAGGCGTTCCAGCTCTTCGCTCCGTTCGCCGACGTGTCGAAGGCGACCATCTTCGGCTCGGCTCGCACCACGGCGCAGGATCCGCTGTCCCAGCTGGCCGAAGACGTGTCGCGGCAGCTCGCCGATCTCGGGTGGATGGTCGTCACCGGCGCGGGGCCCGGGATCATGGAGGCGGCGGTGACGGGAGCCGGTGCGGAGCACTCGCTCGGCGTCTCGA
>JBDIAD010000159.1:0-4040 GCA_039812205.1 Leucobacter sp. | reverse complement strand
TGGTTGCGCGCCGCCAGCTCGATTTCAAGTGCCGGGGCGCGATCCGCGAGCAGTCGCAGGATCTCGTCGTGCTCAGCAACCGACTCATGCGCCCGACCCGGTACGAAGCTGAACGAGGAGTCGCGCAGCACCTTGAGCCGGTTCCAGCCGCGGTGCACGAGGTCGAGGATATGCGTGTTGGGGCAGGCCTCGAAGAGCACGCTGTGGAACTCGAGGTTGAGCTCGGTGAAGCGGTGCGGATCGAAATTGGCGAGCGACTGCCGCATCCGCTCGTTGACGCGCGCCGCCCGCGCGAGCTGATCCTCCGTGACATCGGGCGCGACCATCGCGGTGGCCGCGCCTTCGACGAGGGCGAGCGTCTCCATCGTGTGCTGGTACTCGGTCTCCTCGACGAGCGCGACCTGCGCGCCGACGTTGAGCTCGAAGGTCACGAGCCCCTCCGCCTCGAGACGGCGGATCGCCTCGCGCACCGGCACGACCGACATGCCGAGCTCCCCGGCGATGGGCGCGAGCACGAGTCGGAAGCCCGGCACGTAGCGTCCGCTGTCGATGCGTTCGCGGATCAGGCGGTACGCCTGCTCGCTCTTGGAGAGGGCGGCCATGGTCAGCCGTTCGCCTTCAGCTCCGCCTCGTAGCGCGCCCGCCACTCGGCGTTCATGGGGAAGAGTCCGTCGACGGCCTCTCCCTCGGCGACGCGATCCGCGACCCACGCGTCCGCGCGCTCCTGATCCGCGGCCTCGCGCGCGATCTCGTCGAGCAGGAACGGCGGGATCACGATGACGCCGTCGCGGTCGCCCATGATGATGTCGCCGGGCTGCACGGCGGCCCCGCCGCACGCGATGGTGACGTCGGTCTCCCACGGCACGTGGCGGCGTCCGAGCACGCTCGGATGCGCGCCCTGCGAGAAGACGGGGATGTCGAATTCCTGCACGGCGGCGTAGTCGCGCACGCCCCCATCGGTGACGATGCCGGCCGCGCCGCGCACTTGCGCGCGAAGCGCGAGGACGTCGCCCACGGTGCCGGTGCCCTTCTCGCCGCGGGCCTCGACGACGAGCACCTCGCCCGGGTTCACCGCGTCGAAGGCCCGCTTCTGGGCGTTGTAGCCGCCGCCGTACTCCTTGAAGAGGTCGGGGCGGAAGGGGATGAAGCGCAGTGTCTTCGCCGTGCCGAGGATGCGGTCGCCCTCGTGGTTCGGCGCGAGGCCGTCGATGAAGACGTCGACGTAGCCGCGCTTGCGCAGCGCCGCGGAGACCGTGGCGACGGCGACCCCGTCGAGCAGCTCGCGGACCTCGTCGGTGAGGGGGCTCACGGCCGCGGCGTCGCCGTCCAGCGGCGTGGCCCTGCCGGCTGCCACGGCGGCGGCGTGCTCGGCCTCGCTGCCCCAAGCCTCGATGCGCTGCAGATCGTTCACGACCGGTCTGTTGCCGAAGTCACCGAAGTCCTTCGTTCCCTCGGTGACGGTGGTCACGAGGCGCCCGGTCGAGGGGGCGCCGGGGGCGTACGGCGCATCGACCTCGACCTCGACGACATCGCCCGGGATGAGCACGGAGGAGCCCGCCGGGGTGCCGGTGAGGATCACATCGCCGGTCTCGAGCGTCATGTGCTGCGAGAGGTCGGCGACGAGCTGGCCGAAGGGGAACGCCAGCGTGTCGCTCGTGTCCTCCTGGACGAGTTCGCCGTTCACCCAGGTGCGCACGCGGAAGTCGCCCTGGCCGAGACCCTCGGTCGGGATCGCGCGCGGGCCGATCGGCGTGAAGCCGTCTCCGCCCTTGTTGCGCACATTCGAGCCCTTGTCGGCCGAGCGCAGATCGTAGAGGCCGAGATCGTTGGACGCGGTGACCTGGGCGACGTGCTTCCAGCCGTCCTCGGGGGAGACCCAGCGGGCGGGCTCGCCGATGACGAGGGCGATCTCGCCCTCGAAGGCGAGCAGCTCGGTGCCCGCCGGGCGCTCGACCGTGCCCCCGGTCGCGGCCAGTGACGATGCGGGCTTGAAGAAGTACGATGGGAACGCCGGGGTGCGCCCGCGCTGTGCGATGCGCGAGGGATAGTTCAGATGAACGGCGATGATCTTTCCGGGGGTGTCGATTCCGTAGCTCATGTTCTCCCTTTTGCTCCGTCGCGGCCGGGATCGCGGAGGATCCCGATGTAATATCTCAAATCATATACGATTTTACGGGAAAGAAGAAGGGAAAAGAAAAAGAGGGCTCGCGGCCCTCTTCCTCTTTCTCCGGGTGTTCCCGGCCCTGCCCGGGCGCGGCGGCCCGGTGAGCCCGACGACTCAGTAGCTCTGGCGCTCCTGGGCGGGCTCCACGCCCGCGCCGACGGTCGTGTCGGCGCCGAGGAAGTGATCCACCAGCGCCTCCGAGCGGCGCGCGAGCATGGCGACATCCGCGCCGACCGCGACGAATGACGCGCCCGCCTCGATGTAGCGGTCGGCATCGGCGGGAATGAAGGCGTTCACACCGACGGGCTTGCCGGCCGCCCGACCGGCCTCGATGACGCGCAGCACCGCGCCCACGACCTCGGGATGCGACTGCTGGCCGATCAGGCCCATGGTGGCCGACAGATCCGAGGGCCCGACGAAGAGTCCGTCGACGCCGTCGACCGAGACGATCTCCTCGACGTGCTCCACACCGGCGGCCGATTCGATCTGCACGGTGAGGCTGATCGAATCACTCGCGGTGTGCAGGTAGTTCTCGACTCGATTCCAGCGCGAGGAGCGGGCGAGCGCCGCGCCGACACCGCGCACCCCCGAGTCCGGGTAGCGGATCGCGCGAACGAGCTGTTCGGCCTGCTCGACCGACTCGACCATGGGAATCAGGAGATTCTGCACGCCGAGATCGAGGAACTGCTTGATCAGCACGGTGTCGCCGAGCGGGGGGCGCACGACGGGCGCCACCGGGTACGACGACACGGCGTACAGCTGCGCCTGGATCGTCGAGAGCGTGTTCGGGGTGTGCTCGGCGTCGATCAGCACCCAATCGGCTCCGCTGGACGCCATGATCTCCGCGGTGATCGGGCTCCCAGAGCACGCCCACAAGCCGATGAGCGCTCGTTCGCTCTCATTCAGGCGGGCGGCGAATGTCGCTGGAAGACTCAGATGAACCGGCACGTAATACTCCCCAATGCTCCGTAGTTGGCATGAATCGTGTCACCGCGCTCCACCCACATCGGGCGGGTGAATGAACCGGCGAGAATGATCTCCCCGGCTTCGAGGCTCTGGCCGTGCTGCGCGAGCTTGTTCGCGAGCCAGGCGACTCCCATTGCGGGATTTCCCAGCACCGCTCCCGCGACGCCGGATTCTTCGATGACTTCATTACGGTACAACATTGCAGATACCCAGGGGAGATCTACCTGATCGATAGTGACGGGCCTACCGCCCACGACCATGACCCCCATCGCCGCGTTATCGCTGATCGTGTCGACGATCGTGCGGCCCTCCAGCTCGAGATGCGAGTTCAGCACCTCGAGCGCGGGAACCACGTACGCGGTCGCATCGAGCACATCGAAGATGGTCGTATTCGGACCGGTCAGCGGCTTGGAGAGAACGAAGGCGAGTTCGACCTCGATCCGCACGTTCGAGAAGCGGTCGAACTCGAGCACCGAGCCGGATTCGAAGACCATGTCGTCATGGATCACGCCGTAGTCGGGCTCCGTGATCCCGGTCGCGACCTGCATCACCTTCGAGGTGAGCCCGATCTTGTGGCCGACGAGCCTGGCGCCGTTCGCGATGCGCCGATCGGACCACACCTTCTGCACGGCGTAGGAATCCTCGATCGTCATCTCGGGGAAGCGGGCCGTGAGGCGGGGCAGCACCGTGCGATCCCGATCCGCTTGAACAAGCTCCTGAGCGATTGAGTCAATCTGCGTGGGATCGAGCACTTTCTGGTCCTCCTCGTTGGGTGTGCATTTCGACCGTATAGGATCGACGGCCGCGCTGGCCAGCTAGAATTGCCTGATGAACACTTCCGATCTACCCGACATGAACGATCGGGAGACTGCAACTCGTACTCCCGATGATCCCACGATCTCCGCGGAAA
>JBDIAD010000158.1:0-4071 GCA_039812205.1 Leucobacter sp. | reverse complement strand
GTGCGGGCCGTCGTCGCTCGGCACCACATAGGTGCTGAGCGAACCTGCGGCGTAGAGGCGGCGGAGCGTGCCGTAGACCGAGGCGTCGCCGACCTCCTCGAGCCCGGCGTCGCGCAGGCGCCGCACGATGTCGTATCCGTAGCCGTCGTCTCGCTGCACCACGGCGAGCACGGCCGCGTCGAGCACGCCTTTCAGGAGTTGAGTTGCTTCCATGCGCACTAGTGTGCAATACGTAATACCGCGGTGTCAAGAACTGCGCGCGGCGAGTCGCCGCTCAAGCGCGGAGCCTCAGCCCTCCGCGCGCCCGCTGACGATCTCGCGCAGCCAATCGCGCGCATCGCGGAAGCGATCGTCGTCGTGCGCGCCATCGGCGGGGGTCTCCACACGATCCGCTCTCGGATACGACCCGAGGAACACCACTTTCGGACTGAAGCGCTTCACGCCGAGCAGCGCATCGGCGACCCGCTCATCGCGCACATGCCCCTCGGCGTCGATCACGAAGCGGTAGCGCCCCAGGCGGTCGCCGATCGGGCGCGACGCGATGAGCGTGAGGTTCACCCCGCGCGTAGCGAACTGCTCGAGCAGATCGAGCAGGGCGCCCGGCCGGTTCTCGGGAAGCTCGACGATCAGACTCGTCTTGTCGGCACCGGTGGGCTCGCCCACGGGCGCGGTACGACCCACGAGCAAGAACCGCGTCACCGCATCGGGGTTGTCCGCGATGCGCTCGGCCACCACCTCGACCCCGTAGTGATCCTCGATGCCCGGCGGCGCGACCGCCGCGTCGACGGACGAGCCGGGCGCGAGGAGATCCACCACCGACTGCACATTGGAGGCCGCCGGCAGATGCTGGTGCCGCGGCAGGCGCGCATCGAGCAGCGCGCGGCACTGCGCGTACGCGACCGGATGCGCGGCGATCACGGGGGCGTCGTCGAGTTCGACGCCGGGGCGCGCGACGAGCACGAAATTCACCGGTACGAGGTACTCGCCGATGATCTGCAGCCCGGGCCGGGTGGCGAGCGCGTCCTGCGCTACCGTGACACCGCCCTCGATCGAGTTCTCGATCGCGATCATCGCCGCGTCGCTCGCCCCCGAGAGCACGTCGGCGAGCGCCTCGCCCACATTGGCGACCGGACGCCATCGCTTCCCCGCCGCCTCGGGGACCTGCTTCAGCGCGGCTTCGGTGAACGTGCCCGCGGGCCCGAGATAGCTGTACTGCGGCATTCGCCCATGCTAGCCCGCTCTACGCGCCCTCGAGCGCGCGGGCCACGAGCGCCCGCGCCGCCTCCTGCACGAGCGCGAGGTGCTCGGGCCCGCGGAACGACTCGGCGTAGATCTTCATGACGTCCTCGGTGCCGCTCGGGCGCGCAGCGAACCACGCCGAATCGGTCGACACCTTGATGCCCCCGATCGGTGCACCGTTCGCCGCGCGCGATTCGACGCGCACGATGGGATCCCCCGCGAGCTCGGTGTCGGTCACCGCCTCCGGGCTCAGCGCCGCGAGGGCGGCCTTCTGCTCGGGGGTCGCGGCGGCATCGGTGCGCGCATAGGCCGGTTCGCCGTACCGCTCCACGAGCCGCGCGTACCGCGCGCTCGGCGACTGCCCGGTCACCGCGCGAATCTCGGCGGCGAGCAGCGCCAGCACGATGCCGTCCTTGTCGGTGCTCCAGGCCGTGCCGTCGAAGCGCTGGAACGACGCGCCGGCGCTCTCCTCGCCGCCGAACACCACGGTGCCGTCGGCGAGCCCCGGCACGAACCACTTGAAGCCCACCGGCACCTCGAGCAGCCGCCGCCCGTGACCGGCCACGACGCGGTCGATCATCGCCGACGAGACGAGCGTCTTCCCGATCCCCGCGCCCACCGGCCACCCGGGGCGATGCGTGAGCAGGTAGTCGATCGCCACCGCGAGATAGTGGTTCGGGTTCATGAGCCCCGCGTCGGGCGTCACGATCCCGTGGCGATCGGCGTCGGCGTCGTTGCCGGTGACGAGATCGAAATCGTGACGATATCCGGCGACGGTCTGCATCACCTGCGTCGACGACGGATCCATGCGGATCTTCCCGTCCCAGTCCAGATGCATGAACGCCCAGCGCGGGTCGACACCCGGCCCGAGCACCGTGAGGTCGAGGCCGTAGCGCTCGCCGATCGCCGCCCAGTACGCGGTGCTCGCACCGCCCAGCGGATGCGCGCCGATGCGAATGCTCGACTCGCGAATCGCCTCCAGGTCGACGATGCTCACGAGGTCGCTCACGTACGAGTCGAGAAAATCGAAGGCTTCCAGGCGGCCGGCGTGCGGCTGCGCGAGGGGGTGCGGATCCGCCCCCGCCTGCTCGAAGAGCAGCTCGTTCGCGCGAGCCGCGATCCAGCCCGTCGCGTCGGTGTCGGCGGGGCCGCCGTGCGGAGGGTTGTACTTGATGCCGCCGTCGGCCGGCGGATTGTGGCTCGGGGTGATGACGACGCCGTCGGCGCGCATCGGGTCGTCGACGGCCAGCTCGCGATTGTGCGCGAGGATCGCGTGGCTCAGCGCCGGCGTCGGCACGAAGAACGCGTCGCCGCCGCCGGCGCTGGCGAGGACCTGCACCCCCGCGGTGAGGAGCGTGTCGCGCGCGACGCGCTTCGCGGGCAGCGACAGCGGGTGCGTGTCGGCCCCGAGGTAGAGCGGCCCGCGGACGCCCTGCTCGGCGCGGTACTCGGCGATGGCCCGGCAGATCGCGACGATGTGCGGCGCATTGAAGGAACCCTTCAGCGCGCTGCCCCGATGGCCCGACGTGCCGAAGACCACGCGCTGCGCCGGGTCGCTCGCGTCGGGCACGATCTCGTCGAAGGCCCGCAGCAGCTCATCGAGATCGATGAGATCGTCGGGGCGCGCCGGGGTTCCTGCTCGTTCGTGCATGCCCCAAGTCTGCCAGTGCTAGCTCTGCTTGCGCCGTTTGAGCCTGCGGATCAGCATCTGGGACAGGATGAAGAGGAGGTAGAGCGAGAACAGGATATTCGCGGTGAGCGGATCGAGCAGGCCCGCGAGCATCGAGCTGAACGGCACGCACACGCTCGCCGAGATGCCGACGATGAGCCCCGCGCGCATGTCGACGTTGCCGCGCCGCAGATTCGCGAGCGTGCCCGAGATCGAGCCCGGGATCATCATGACGAGCGACGATCCCTTCGCGACGAGATCGTTCGCGCTGAAGAAGAACATGAGCACCGGTACCACGATCACGCCGCCGCCGACGCCGATGAGGCCGGAGGCGATGCCCGTGATGAAACCGGTGAGCACGAGCATGGAGATCGTGAGCGCGTTGATGTCGATCTCGGCGCTGCGCTGCGGCACCACGAACCAGAGGCTCACGATCACCACGAGCAGGAAGCCCATGAAGATCCACTGCAGCGCGGCGTTGCGGAAGCGCGCGAGCAGCGCGCTGCCCACCTGGGCCCCGATGACGATGCCGATCGCAAGGCACAGTGCCGCCACCCAGTCGACGTTGCCCTGCACCGCATAGCTGATGGCGCCGACGGTGGCCGTCGGCAGGATCGCGAACACCGAGGTGCCCGCCGCGTGCCGCTGATCCATGCCGAGCCAGAGGGCGAGCGCCGGCACGATGATGGTGCCGCCGCCGATGCCGAAGAGCCCCGAGAGCACGCCCGCCGCGAGGCCGACGGCGACGAGCGGGATGAACCCCGGCCGCCGGTGAGCGATCTCGCTGTCGTTCACGAGCGGCGCTCCTCCCCACGGGTGCGGATCATGTCGATGCGGATCACTGCGGCGCGGATCACTGCGGGTCGAGCCCCAGATCGGCCAGACCGATGGCGTAGCGGTACTCGTAGCCCTCCGCCTCGATGCGCTCCTTCGCCGGGGCCTGGCGATCCACGACCACCGCGACCGCCGCGATCTCGGCACCGACCTTCTTGAGCGCCTCGATGGCCTTCAGCGGCGAGCCGCCGGTCGTCGAGGTGTCTTCGACGACGATGACGCGCTTGCCTTCGAGATCGGGGCCCTCGACCTGCCGGCCACGGCCATGATCCTTCGGCTCCTTGCGCACCACGAAGGAATCGTAGACCTTGCCGCGGGCGACGCCCTGA
>JBDIAD010000157.1:0-4072 GCA_039812205.1 Leucobacter sp. | reverse complement strand
GGTGATGCCGACGATGTCGGCCTCCTGGAAGGCGTCCGACCCCATGAGGGTCGAGAATACCTGCCCGGTGATGGCCAGCAGCGGCACCGAGTCCATGTACGCATCGGCGATCGCCGTCACCAGGTTCGTCGCCCCCGGCCCGGAGGTCGCGATGCAGACGCCGAGCTTTCCGCTGGCCGAGGCGTACCCCTCGGCCGCGTGCCCGGCGCCCTGCTCGTGGCGCACGAGGATGTGACGGAGGCTGCTCGCGTCCATCAGCGGATCGTAGACGGGGAGGATCGCGCCGCCGGGGAGTCCGAAGACATCGGTGACGCCCAGGAGCTCCAGGCTGCGGACGACGGCTTCGGCCCCGGTCATCCATTCACCGCGGATCGTCGGATCCGCTTCTGCTTCGGTGGGCGCTGCACCCGATTCCGAGTTCATGTGCTGCTTTCTGTCGACGGCTGAAGAATGGTGCGGTACGCGCCCCGGCGAATGCCAGGTCAGCCGGTGATCGCGCCTTCAGACGCTGAATGCACCAGCTTCGAGTACTTCGCGAGCACTCCACGCGTGTACCGCGGCGGTAGTGGGGCCCAGCTTGCTTTGCGGGCCTCGAGCTCTGCGGGATCTACCAATAGGTCGAGCGTCTGAGCGGCGATATCGACCCGAATCAGGTCACCGTCGCGCACCAGAGCGATCGGACCACCGTCCGTCGCCTCGGGTGCAATATGGCCGATGCACAGGCCGGTTGTGCCGCCCGAGAATCTGCCGTCCGTCAATAGTAGTACATCTTTTCCGAGGCCGGCGCCCTTGATCGCGCCGGTGATCGCGAGCATCTCGCGCATGCCCGGGCCGCCCTTGGGGCCCTCGTACCGGATGACGACGATGTCGCCCTTGCCGATCTTGCCCTCGGTCAGCGCGTCCATCGCCGCGCGCTCGCGCTCGAACACCCGCGCCGGGCCCTCGAAGCGCTCCGCGTCGAAGCCCGCCGTCTTCACGACCGCGCCCTCGGGCGCGAACGACCCGTGCAGGATCGTGAGGCCGCCGTTCGCGTGCAGCGGATCGTCGAGCCTGCGAATCACCTTGCCGTCGATCGGCGTCGACACATCGGCAAGGTTTTCGGCGACGGTCTTGCCCGTGACGGTGAGGGCGTCGCCGTGCAGCAGTCCCGCGTCGAGCATCGCCTTCATGACGACCGGCATGCCACCGACGCGGTCGAAGTCTTCGGCGACGTACTGCCCGAAGGGCTTCATATCCGCCAGATGCGGGGTCTTCGCACCGATGCGGGTGAAATCATCGAGGGTCAGCTCGACCTCGGCCTCGCGCGCGATGGCGAGCAGGTGCAGCACGGCGTTCGTCGATCCGCCCAGGACCATCGCGACCGCGATCGCGTTCTCGAACGCCTTCTTCGTGAGGATATCGCGCGCGGTGATTCCCTGACGCAGCATGTTCACCACCGCCTCGCCCGAGCGGTGCGCGAAGTAGTCGCGGCGGCGATCGGCGCTGGGCGGCGCAGCCGAGCCCGGCAGGCTCATGCCGAGGGCCTCAGCGACGCACGCCATCGTGTTCGCCGTGTACATGCCACCGCAGGCGCCCTCGCCCGGGGCGATGGCGCACTCGACGCGCTTGAGGTCTTCCTCGCTGAGCGTGCCGGCGACGCAGGCGCCGACCGCCTCGAAGGCGTCGATGATGGTGACCTGCTTCTCGGTGCCGTCGGTGAACTTCACCCAGCCCGGCGCGATCGAACCGGCGTAGAGGAACACCGACGCGAGATCAAGCCGCGCCGCGGCCATCAGCATGCCCGGCAGCGACTTGTCGCAGCCGGCGAGCACCACAGTTCCGTCGAGCCGTTCGGCCATCACCACGGTCTCGACGGAGTCCGCGATGACCTCGCGCGAGACGAGCGAGAAGTGCATCCCCTCGTGTCCCATCGAGATGCCGTCGCTCACCGAGATGGTGCCGAACTGCAGCGGGTACCCGCCACCGGCGTGCACGCCCTCCTTCGCACCCTGCGCGAGCCGGTCGAGGCTGAGATTGCAGGGGGTGATCTCGTTCCATGAGCTGGCGATGCCGATCTGAGGTTTATCCCAGTCCTCGTCACCCATGCCGACGGCCCGGAGCATGCCACGGGCCGCGGCCTTCTCGATTCCGTCGGTAACGTCGCGACTGCGCGGCTTCATATCGATGTCTGCCATGGGGCAAGTCTAGCCCCGACCGCAGACGGGAGACGCCTGTGCGGGCGCCCGGTGGCCCGGGCCCGGTCTACTTGCCCGCCGAGGGCAGGATGTTGAACGGCAGTGAGAAGCCGATGATGCACGCCAGCAGGCCGCCGAAGAAGATGAAGAAGCCCGCCTCGCCGACCGAGGGATCGAAGGCGTAGCTCGCGAAGATCAGGCCGCCGAACGCGAGCACCATGGAAAGTACGAAGAAAACCGCGCTCACCGCGCTGACCGAACCCTGCGAGCTCTCTTCGAACAGGGCCTCGTTCTTCTTTGCCATCTCACGAACCTCTCGGAAAGTCTCTCGCCCGAAGGACGCCTTCGGGTCGATCCCAGCGTACCCCACCGCGCAGCGTGAAATTCATCGCTCCATCGGCCCCTGCGGGTAGTGTGGACGAATCGGCGAAAGGGCAGTGATGAGCATCGGCAAGTACATGACGAACTTCGGCGTGATCTCGGGCCTGATCGGCGGGCTCAGCACCATGAAGCAGACGCAGGCGATGCCCCGGGATTGGCGCCGCTTCGTCGTCTGGGCGATCTGGGGCGCGGGACTGCTGCTCACGATCGCGGGTGTTTCGAAGAAGATCGAGGACGAGCGCTTCGAGGAGGAGCAGCGCGAGCTCGCGCAGCAATTGAAGGCGGAGGCCAAGGCGGCGAAGAAGGCCGCCAAGCGATAGCCTGTTCCTCGGAGCGTCGGGAAGTCTGGTCGACACACACCTCGTCAACCGATCGCGCGGTTTCGCGCGAAGGAGTCCGATGCCTCTCAGCACCAAGCTCGTCCGAGTCTCCCGCCGCGAGCTCAGCCGCATCAACCGCGTACTGCGCAACGAGTTCGCGAGCGGACTGCTCGTCATCGCCGCAGCCGCTGCCGGGCTCGCGCTCGCGAACAGTCCGCTCGCCGCTGGCTATGAGGCACTCCGCGACACCCGGATCGGCCCCGCCTCGCTGCATCTCGACCTCACCGTCGGCACCTGGGCCTCCGATGGCCTCCTGGCGATCTTCTTCTTCATCGTCGGGCTCGAGCTCAAGCGGGAGGTGAAGCACGGAGCGCTCCGCAGCATCCGGGTGGCGATCGTCCCGATGGCTGCCGCCTTCGGGGGCGTTCTCGTCCCGGCGGCGATCTACTTCGCCTGCACCGCCGGGACACCGGCGGTGCAGGGCTGGGCGATCCCCACCGCCACCGACATCGCGTTCGCGATCGCCGTGCTCGGCCTGGTCGCTCCGCGAATCCCGCCGATGCTGCGCGTCTTCCTCCTCACGCTGGCCGTCGTCGACGACTTCATCGCCATCGCCATCATCGCGCTCTTCTACGGCGACGGGATCCATCCGCTCGAACTCGGGCTCGCGCTCATCCCCCTTGCCCTGTTCGCACTGCTCGCCCGTCGATTCCCGCACTGGTTCGCGGGCAGCCACGTACCGGGGATCCTCCTCCTGCTCCCCCTCGCCGTGGTGTTCTGGGCGCTGATCCACTCCTCCGGCATCCACGCGACGGTCGCCGGCGTACTGCTCGCCGCCGTCGTCCCCGCGGGCAGCCCCCACGCCCGCGCCCCGCGCCGGCGCATCGATCTGGGCGAGATCCTGAGCGAGCGGCTCAGTCCGATCTCCAACGGGATCGCCGTGCCCGTCTTCGCGTTCTTCGCGGCCGGCGTCGCCATCGGCGGAGTGAGCGGATTCGTCACCGACCCCATCGCATTCGGCATCGTACTGGGACTCGTGCTCGGCAAGCCCATCGGCATCATCCTCACCACGTACATCATGCTGCGGATCACGGGCAGCAGCTTCGATGCGTCCCGGCGGGAGATCACCGGAATCGGCTGCCTGGCCGGCATCGGATTCACGGTCGCGATGCTGATCGCGCAGCTGAGCTTCGCGGA
>JBDIAD010000156.1:0-4145 GCA_039812205.1 Leucobacter sp. | reverse complement strand
ACGGATATCGGGTGCTGAACTCCACCACGTCGTTCCTCGCGCTCATCATCGTGGCGTTCTTCGTGCTCATACTCGTCGCGCGCCCGTATCGCCTCTGGAAGCTCATGCTCGTCGGCCTCATGATCGCGGGCATGCTCGCGGTGATGATCGTGCCGCTCGGCGCGAAGATCTTCGACATCGACCTCAGCGACCCGCGTGCGGTGTGGATCGCGTGCATCTTCGGCGCGATCGGCATCGCCGTGCGCTATCTCGTGCGATGGATCCTGCGGGCGGTGCACGTCGCGACGGATCGTCGGCGTGCCGCGAAGGCCGCGGCACGCATGACGACCGGGGTCGCTACCGGCTAGCGTTCCGGGCCGTCGCTGGGGCGAAGATCGAGTCGGCGCAGCAACTGCGCGTTCGCGGCGACGACGATCGTCGACAGCGACATCAGGATGGCGCCTACCGACATCGGCAGCACGAACCCGAGCGGGGCGAGCACCCCGGCGGCGAGCGGCACCGAGACGAGGTTGTAGCCGGCTGCCCACCACAGGTTCTGCTTCATCTTGCGATACGCGGCTCGTGAGAGATCGATCACCGAGAGTACCGATCGAGGGTCGTCTCCGGCGAGAATCACACCGGCCGAGGCGATCGCGACATCGGTTCCGGCGCCGATCGCGAGCCCCACATCGGACTGCGCGAGAGCCGGGGCGTCGTTCACGCCATCGCCGACCATCGCCACCGTGCGGCCTTCGGCTTGGAGCTCCCGCACCTTCGCCGCCTTGTCTTCCGGGCGCACCCCGGCGAACACCCGGTCGATGCCGAGCCCCGTGGCCACCGAATGCGCCACGGCCTCCGCGTCGCCGGTGATCATCACGACCTGCGCGCCGCGCTCGAGCAGCGCACGCACCGCCTCGTACGATTCAGGCCGGATCCCGTCGGCGAGCTTCAGTGCGCCGATCACCCGCGCGTTGCGCAGCACGTGCAGAATGATGGCGCCGTCTGCGCGCCACGCATCGACGTCGGGCAGCTCCGCGGCGCCAGCCTCGGCGAGCAGGTGCGAGCCTCCCACGCGGATCCGCGATCCGCCCACGACCGCACTCACCCCGACCGCGGGCGACGACGAGAAGTCCTCGCTCGCGGGAATCGTGAGACCTCGGTCGGCGGCGGCGCGCACGATCGCGCGCGCGAGCGGGTGCTCGCTGTCGGATTCCGCGGCAGCAGCGAGCGCGACGACCTCCTCGACCGACAGCCCGCCTGCGGCGATTGCGTCGATCACGGTCGGCTCGCCCTTTGTGAGGGTGCCCGTCTTGTCGAAGAGCACGGTGTCGACCCTGCGCATGCTCTCGAGCGCGAGACGATCCTTCACGAGCACGCCGGCGCGCGCCGCCCGCTCGGTGGCGATCGAGACGACGAGTGGGATCGCGAGACCCAGAGCGTGCGGGCAGGCGATCACGAGCACGGTGATGGTGCGGATCACCGCGTCATCCGGGAGACCGATGAGCGTCCACACCAGGGCAGTGACGACCGCGGCCCCGATCGCGAACCAGAACAGCCAACCGGCGGCGGTGTCGGCGAGGCGTTGCGCGCGCGACGAGGAGTTCTGCGCGTCGCTCACGAGTCGCCGGATGCCGGCGAGGGCGGTATCGTCGCCGATCGCGGTGATGCGCACGCGCAGGCCCGAGTCGGTGGCGACGGTCCCGGCGGTGACGAATCCGCCGATGCCGCGGCCGACGGTCTGCGATTCCCCGGTGATCATCGACTCATCGATGGCCGCGCGACCCTGGATGATCTCACCATCGGCGGGGATGCTGCCGCCCGGGCGAATGACGACCTCGTCGCCGACTCG
This sequence comes from Leucobacter sp., assembly GCA_039812205.1. Classification (GTDB taxonomy): domain Bacteria; phylum Actinomycetota; class Actinomycetes; order Actinomycetales; family Microbacteriaceae; genus Leucobacter. The sequence continues at coordinate 2,317 of JBDIAD010000156.1, read as the reverse complement.
GAGCTCCGACGGCGGCACCGTCACGATCTCGTCGCCCTGCACTCGCTCCGCCTCATCGGGCAGCAGCGCGGCGAGCGAGTCGAGCGCCGAGGTGGTCTGGGCGAGCGAGCGCATCTCGATCCAGTGCCCGAGCAGCATGATGGCGACGAGCAGCGCGAGTTCCCACCAGAAGTCGAGTTCGTGATCGAGCAGGCTGAGGCTGGCGCCCCAGGACGCGACGAACGCGACGGTGAGGGCGAGCGCGATCAGGAGCATCATTCCGGGTGCGCGAGAGCGGATCTCGCCGAGCGCGCCCATGAGGAACGGTCGCCCGCCCCAGAGATACATGATCGTGCCGAGCGCGGGGGAGACCCAGTGGATGCCCGGGATATCCGGGAGGGAGTATCCGATGATCGAGGCGAACATGGCCGAGAGCAGCACGGTGGGGATTGCGAGCACGAGCATGATCCAGAACAAGCGGCGGAACTGTCCTGCATGGTCGGCGTGCCCGGCGTGCCCGGCGTGCCCGGCGTTATGCCCGGAGTGGCTCTCGTGACCCGCGTGAGCGGCGGCTTCCGTGCTGTGATCCGTGGCCGTATGACTCATAGCGGCATGGTGCATGACGGTGTGGTCCGGGTGTTCGCGTGACATGCCATATACCCTATGGGGGTATATGTGTGGGGTCAAGGATTTTCTACGAACGGAGCGCGGCGTAACGATCCGGTCGGCACGGGCGCAGATTCGGCGACCGCGGCTAGCATGAAGGCATGTTCACGAAGCGAATTGCCCTCACCACTGCGGCGATCGCCGCGGCCCTGATGCTCGGCCTCGCCGGCTGCGCATCCGATCAGAACTCCGGCGCTTCAGACGGGTCGAAGGGGTCGGACGGATCGACGACGAAGCCCGTCGAACCCTCGACCGACCCGACGGGCGCCTGGATCAACAACGGGCGTGGAATCGCGCTCGTGAGCTGGGGTTCGAGCTCGACCGCCTGCACCCCCGCGGCGACCGATATCACCGCCGACGGTCAGAAGATCACGGTGAAGCTCGCCGAACCCCGGGCCGACGCCATGTGCACGCGCGACTTCGTTCCGCGCGCCTCGTACATCGAGGTGCCCGAGGGCGTCGACGTCGCCGAAGATGTGAAGGTCTCGTTCAGCGGCGCGGAGCTCGACGGGGAGTTCACGCTCGCCGGCAGCAGCGAGGTCGCCAAGGCGCGCGAGGAGGCAGGCGATTCGCTCGGCGGCGACGCGTCCGCGGGCTGGTTCGCGCCGAACGGCATCGTGCTGCTGACCTGGGGCTCGTCGAGCTGCCCGCCGATCGTGTCAGACATCGTCGAACGCGCCGAAGGTGCGACCGTCGAGTTCAAGACCGACGATTCGCTCATCTGCACACTGGATCTCGCACCTCGCCTCACGATGATCGGGCTCGCCGACCCCGTGGAGAATCAGCAGGGGTACACGCTGACGCTCCAAGGCGGCAACCTCGACGGCAAGGTCGCGGTTCTCTAAAGGACTGCGACGCCCGCGCGTGCGGGCCATCGGAATTTCTTCGCCGATTCGGGAATGCCGCGCGGTCGTGATCGGTTGTCATGCGAGCGAACGATGCGCGTTCGCTTGAATCTTCGAAAAGGATCGCGATTCCATGACCACATACACCGTCGGCTATCTCGTCGGCAGCCTCTCCTCGAAATCGATCAACCGCCGTCTCTCGAAGGCGCTGGCGAAGCTCGCGCCGCAGGCGGGCCTCGAACTCGTCGAGATCCCCATCGCGGGTCTGCCGTTCTACACCGCGGATCACGACAGCGCGATTCCCGCCGAGGCGGCCGAGTACAAGCGTGCGATCGAATCGGTCGACGGCATCGTGCTGCTCACCCCGGAGTACAACCGCTCGGTGCCGGGCGTGCTGAAGAACGCGCTCGATGTGGCGAGCCGCCCCTGGGGGCAGAACAGCTTCGCCGGCAAGCCCTCCGCGGTGATCGGCGCCTCCGTCGGTGCGATCGGCACCGCCGTCGCTCAGCAGCATCTGCGCTCGATCCTGTCCTTCCTCGCGTCGCCCGAGCTTGCGCAGCCCGAGGCCTACATCCAGATGACCGAGGGGCTCGTCACCGATGACGGCGAGGTCACCCGTGAGAGCACCGCCGACTTCCTGCTCTCCTGGCTGAAGGCCGTGCACGCCCATATCGCTCGGAACATCGCGCCCGAGGAGAACTGACCCCTGGTCGTGCACCGGCCGGGTCGGCCGGTGCACGACTCGGTCGTTCCACGGATCGTGCGGTCGCGAATCAGCTGCCGGGGCGAACAATCTTCCCGTCGGCGTCGCGCGGGCGCACCGGATG
>JBDIAD010000155.1:0-4262 GCA_039812205.1 Leucobacter sp. | reverse complement strand
GGCTCCGCCAGCGCCCCCGGCCCCGCAGCCCGAGCCCGCACCTCCGTCGGCGCCCGTGTCTCCGATCGCGGCAGACGCTCCTGCTCCCGCGCCGGCACCGCAACCCCAGGCCGCCTCCGTCATCGCGCCGCCACCCATGCCGCCGGCGCCCGCCCCCGCATCAGGGCGGCACGCGGAGGATCCGCACCCGAGCGAGAATTCGACGACCAACGCCACGGAGAAGCCCGAACCCACGGTCGAGTCGGCGCAGAAACCCGATTCGAAGCCGGCACCGGTCGAGAACCCTGAGCCGGCCGCACCCGAGGCCGTCGATCCGCTCGATGACGATCTCGATCGCACCGTCGTCGCGCCGCGCCCTGAGCCGAAGTACGTCTGGAGCCTGACGAATGCGGACGGCGAAACCGTCCGGCTCGAGTCGGTCAACGTCGTCGGTCGCCGTCCGGCGCGCCCCACGCAGTTCCCCGCCGCGCAGCTCATCGAGCTCCCCGATCCCGAGAAGATGCTGTCGAAGACGCATGCGGTCATCGAGATCGAGAAGGAACGGGCGTGGGTCACCGACCTCGAGTCGACCAACGGCACCGAGATTTTTGAAGGCGGCGAGTACCGCGAGATCCCCACGGAGACCCGCATGCCGTTGAAGCCTGGCGCCCGCCTGCAGTTCGGCGGCGCCGAAATCGAACTTGACCGAGAGGAAATCAAGTAATGTCAGACCCCCGTCAGGAGCTCGGCGATCCGTCGACCTCTCCCCAGCGTCTCTTCGAGATCGCGCAGAGCAACCCCGAGCTCGGGGCGCTCATCGCCGATCATCCCAACGCGTACCCGGACCTGAAGCAGTGGGTCGCGTCGCTCAACCCGGCCACCCCGGAGGCGGCCGCGGATCCGGCTCCGAACGCCGAGGAAGCACCTGCCGCAGCGGCACCGGCCGGCCAGGCGCCGCAGGCGTTCGACGCGGCTCCCACCGCAAGCGCGCAGCCGGCACCGCAGGCCCCCCAGGCCTTCGGCGCCGCTCCCACCCCGGCGCAGGAGCCTCAGGCTCCCCAGGCGTTCGGCGCGGCTCCGGCCGCCGCTACGCAGGCGTACCCGACCCAGGCGTACCCCACGCAGGCCTACCCGACACAGCCCACCACGCCGCTCGGCGCAGGCGCCCCGGGTGGCCCGGGTGCTCCCGGCGGCCCCGGCGCTCCCGGCGCCATGGGCGGGGCGCGGCCTCCCAAGAAGAGCCGCAAGGGGATGTGGATCACCATCGTCTCGATCGTCGTCGTCGCGGCGCTCGCCGTGACCGGCGGTCTGATCTGGTGGAATCTCAGCGGCAAGACCAAGGGGTCCGACACTCCTGAAGCCGCGGCCAGCAAGGTGCTCGACAGCTTCACGAGTCTCGATCAGCTCAGCATCTACGGTTCGCTCGCCCCGAGCGAGATCGACGCCTTCCAGAACGCGTACGACAAGTGGATGAAGGAGCTGGATGTCAAGAAGGACAGCGACGTCCAGGACAAGATCAAGAAGCTCGTCGACACGCTCGACATCAAGATCGAGGGCGTGAAGACCGAGACGACCGAGATCATGGAGGGCGTCCAGCGGGTCACCTACACCGAGGGCACCATCACCATCGACGGCGATAAGGACAAGGTCCTCGACGCCGCGATGGAGGTCTACGAGGCCACCACCGAGGATGGCGGCGGCTCGGGACTCGACGCGGACGACGTGCGCGAGAGCCTCGAACGCGAGATCGAGCTGCCCACGACCCTCGACTTCGCCGATGCGCAGAAGTCGGACGTGAAGCCGTCGATCATCGTCGTGGAGGAGAACGGCCTCTGGTACATGAGCCCGATGCTCACCGTGGCGGACGCGATCTACGTCTCCTCGGGCGGTTCCGACAAGGATCTGGGCACCGAGATCATCGAGGGCAAGCCCTCGGACACCCCGGAGGATGCGGCTGCGGATCTCGCCGACGCCATCTTCAACGGCAACGGCGTCGATGACATCGCCGCACACCTGCCGCTCGCGGAGCGCCGCCTCATCTCGATCTACGCCAAGGACTTCGAACTGCCCCGCGGCTGGAACGACGACCTGACGCTCGATTCCGCCGACTTCTCGGCCGACGAGGATGCCCCGCTCGCGCGCCTCACCATCGAGGATCTCAGCTTCGGCACGACGATCTACAACCGTACGGCGCGACAGGATCTCGAGCGCATGATCACCTTCCACGACCACTGCATGGTGATGAGCGGCGACGATTACAACTACTCGCGGAACAAGGTCGAGTCCGTGAGCGAGGAGCACTGCCTGGACGAGCTCCCGTTCTACAAGGATCTCGGCCTGGACAACCTCGCGCTCATCAGCGTCGAGGAGGACGGCGGATGGTACCTGTCGCCGCTGCACACGGTCGCAGACGCTGCCGCGATCATCGGATCCCATATCGCGAAGCTCGCCGATGAAGGCCGCCTCGAAGAGGTCTTTGAAGGTGCGGCGAGCGCCCTCTAGGCTTATTGACACACAAGGAAAGGTGTAGATAACAATGAGTTATCCCCCTGAACAGCCCCAGAACCCTCAGCAGGGTATGCCGGCACAGCAGCCGGGTTACCCGCAACAGCAGCAGCCCGGGTACCCCCAGCAGGGATACCCGCAGCAGCAGGGCGCGCCGCAGTACGCGCAGCCGTACGGGCAGCCCGCCCCGGGTCAGTACCCCGCCCAGCAGGGGTACCAGGCGCCTCGCCCGAATCCGTTCATCGGCATCCCGGTCACCGACTGGGTCCGTGACGGGCTCGCGGTCGTCCTCCTGCTCACCTCGCTGGCGCTGCCGTGGCGCTTCGGCACGAGCGGCGAATTCGGATTCGGCGTGATCCGCCTGGCGGCCGGCCACATCGATGTGCTCCTGATCACCCTGCTCTCGGTGCTCTCGGTCGGTATCACCTACATGGCTCGCGCGGGCGTCATGGGCAACCTGCCGGCGACGAAGATCGCGCTCTACCGCGGTCTCGCGAACGCCCCGTACATCGTGCTGGTACTCGTCTACATCGTGCTCGACGTCGCGAAGATCGGCGGCGCGAGCGTCGGCGCAGCGGCTGCGGTCGGCCTCACCGGCGCACTGTTCGCGGCGCTGCCCCGCAAGCACGAGGTGTTCACCCCCGAATTCAGCACCGGAGCCGCGAAGTACGCCTACACCTCGGCGCTCGCGCTGCTCGGCTTCGCAACTGTCACGACACTGCTCGGCCTGATCTTCTCGCTGGTCACCTTCGGTCAGCTCGCCGGGTACACCGGCGTCGGGCCGATGGCGCTCATCACCTCGCTGCTGATGAACCTGGTGCCGGCACTCGCCGGCGTGGGGCTCGCCCTCTGGGTGGTCCGCCGCTCCGAGGTTGGGCGCCTGCTCGGCGTCGCGGCCGGCGCGGCCGCGCTCGTGGGTTCGTTCCTCGCGTCGATGACGCTGCAGGCCTCTCTGCCGACCGTTCACTCGAACTTCGGCTACACCATGCTCGTCTTCTCGATCGGGGCCGCGATCTACTCGACGCCGGGCATGCCGTTCGCGATGCGCAATCCGGGCCCGGTGAACACCTGGGTCGCCGTCATCAAGACCGCACCGCTCGTGCTGATCGGCAGCGGCGCGCTGATCCTGCTCGCCTCGATCTTCGCGATGATCATGACCAAGGGTCACGCCATCGGCTTCATCATCGGGCTGCTCATCTGCGCGCTGATCGCCGCGGCGGCCGCATTCGTCGCGCGGATGATGGCGGCGCAGAACCTGCAGCAGAACCGCATGATGGTCGGGATCCTCGCAGGCGGCGCCACACTGGCCGCCATCGTCGGCATGATCCTCGCCAGCGCCGGATGGGACGGTACGCCGATGATCTTCACCGTGTACGACACCGCGGTGCTTCTCGTCGCCCCGGCCGCACTGATGGTCTACGCGCTGTTCGTACCGAAGGAGATGCGCGAAGCATTCCCGTCGATGCCGCGCCCGGTGGCTCAGCCGCAGCAGCAGTACGGCTATGCGCAGCCGCAGCAGGGTCAGCCTGTCTACCAGCAGCCGGGTCAGCCCGTCTACCAGCAGCCGCAGGCGCAGCAGCAGTTCACCGGCGTGCAGCCGAGCGTTCCCGTTCCTCCGGCTCAGCCGGCTCAGCAGGCTCAGGCCCAGTCGCAGCAGGCCGCGCAGCAGGCGACCGGCGCGCAGCCGAGCGTTCCGGCGTCGCAGCCCACTCCTCCGGCTCCGGCGGCACCGCCCGCGCCGGCCGCACCGGTGAACGACGATGCCGCGCGAGCGGCGG
>JBDIAD010000154.1:0-4264 GCA_039812205.1 Leucobacter sp. | reverse complement strand
CGAAGGCGACCGGGACGGTGGCCCCCGGGAACGCCGGAGCGACAGCGCCGGGCGCCGGAGGTAGAGAATACGGTCGCGGGCCCGCGGCGGGACTCGCCTCGGAGGCAGCGGAGGCGGGGGCAGCCGGGCCGGGTGCGGCGGGGCCGGGTGCGCTCGACGCATCGATGATCAGGCGCGCCGACGGATCGATCTTCGTGATCGCGCTCGTCACACGCGCGGCAAGGTATTCGGCTGCCGGCTGCTTCGGCGAACCATCGGCGGACCAGGCGATCTCGGGCATGATGTGCCGCGCCCCGCCGGAGGACTCGATATGGAACATCACCACCGAGGTGACGGCGGGATTGGCCGATTGCGGCGCTGCCGAGAACGCCGCGTTCGACTCCGGATGCGGATAGTACGCCCACTCCGATTGCGACGACTGAGCGGCCACGTCGCGCAGCAATTGAAGGATCGCCGATTCGCTCAGCGTCGTCACGACGCCGTGATGAGGCAATGGTGTCGCCATGCGAATCCTGTCTGTCGAGCGAGCATGCACAGCGCAATCCGCGTGGATCCGCCAGAAAGAGCCTAGCTTAGGCGGCCAAAAATCGCAGTTTCACCCTCGAATTCACCCTTGAATTACAGGTTTGCGTGAAGCTCCCAGAGCTGCCAGGCGGTACTGATCCAGGTGAAGGATTTCGACCGATCCTCGGCGAGCACGCGCAGACGGGCGAGTTCGTCAGGATCGGCCATCAACTTCGTGAGCGCGATGCGCAGCTCGGCCTCGGTGCCGGCCTGGAGCCCCGCGTCGAAAATGAGCTCGGCGACGGCCTCGCAACCGAGATGAACGACGGGGACTCCCGATGCGAGCGCACCGAGCACCTCGTACCCGGCGCCGATGTGCTCCTGCGGCTGCAGCAGCAGCAGCGCGCCGTTCAGCGCGGCGCCGGTGTCGCTGAGACTCTGCGGCGCGACCACGCGCACGCGATCGCGCAGATTCAGCGGGACCGCCTCGAGCGTCGCCTCGTACGCCTCGGCGGCGGCGAGCACGACGAGCGGATCGAGCTGGGGCTCGGCGCCGAACGCCTCGAAGAGCAGTTCGAGGCGACCGTGCGGTCCCGGCGTCGCGTCGGTGACGAAATACGACTCGGGGAGCCCCATCGACTCGCGGCGCTCGGCGAAATCGCGCGCGGGCAGATATTCGGGCAGCGCGGCGAGCGGCAGCACCTGCACATCGACTCCATCGCCGTAGCGGGCGTGGATCGCCTCCGCGACGGCATGCGTGGGCGCGAGCACCGCGTCGGCGTACTTCACGGCGCGCTTCACGAAGCCGCGGTATCTGCGCGCCTCCTTCACGCCGAGCATCTCGGGCGCGAGCCAGCTCAGAGCGTGCGGGATGAGCACGGACGACTGCGAGCTGTCGTCGTCGGCTCGGTTGCGCAGCGGCACGAGCGGCGTCATCGCGTGCACGAACTCGCCGTCCAGCGGGCGCGCCGTCGCCGACGCGTTCCATACGCGGGGCAGCACAGAGGCGTTCAGCGGCACCATCTCGACCTCGACGATGGGCGAGGCGAACTCGGGGGCGCCGCTGTCGCGCGCGATCAGCAGCCGTGCCCCGCAGCCGCGCGGCGCGGAATCGGCGATGGCGCGCGTGAGCTCGAAGGTCGCGGCGCGACTGGCATCGGCGTCGATACCGGGGAAGGGTTCGCTGATGAGGGTGAGAGAGACCACGATCCTCCTCGGCGCCAGAGATGTATTCCGTTCGATTGTATGTGGCAATGTCTGAGCGTGTGAGATCAGGGGGCGACGGCGGGTTACCAGACTGCGCTCGGGCTTCGCTTCTAATCTTGAATCCATGACTCTCGAGCTCGAGCGCCCGCTGCGCTACCCGGACACCGGCTCGGGGGCGCTCATGAACAAGCGGGCCCGCTGGCTGGTGCTGCTGGGATTCGCGCTCCCCGGCAGCGCGCAACTGCTCGCGGGCAACCGCAAGCTCGGCCGCTTCGGGCTTACGGCGACGATCGTGCTCATCGTGCTCGTCGCCGCCGGGCTGATCGGGTTCATGACGACGCGCGAGAACACGATCGCGATCCTGTCGAAACCGATCGTGCTGCTCGTGATCCAGATCATCGCGGTGCTCTACGCGGTGCTGTGGGTGATCCTCGGCTTCGACACGCTGCGCCTCACCCGCATCGTGAAGGTCACCCCGAGCTGGCGGGTGCCCATCGCGGTGCTGTCGATCGCCGCGACCGTGCTCCCGGCCGCGGGGGCCGCGTGGGCGGCGACCGCGATCCAGTCCGCCCGCGGCGCGATCAGCAACATCTTCGTGAACGATGCACCCTCGGTCGCACCGATCGACGGTCGCTACAACATCCTGCTGCTCGGCGTCGACCCGGGCGCCGATCGCGAGGGCATGCGCCCCGACTCGATCTCGCTGGTGAGCGTCGACGCCAAGACGGGGCAGTCGCTCATCGTCGGCCTGCCGCGCGAGCTCACGGAGATGCCCTTCCCCGAGGACTCGCCGATGCACGCGATCCACCCCAATGGCTTCTGCATGGGGCCCAACGACTTCGGGCCCTACGGCGGTTGCCTCACGACGGGGTATCTGAACGCGCTGTACTCGGAGGTCGAGGTCGCGGCCGATCCGCAATTCGCCGGCATCTACGACGGGCTCTACCCCGATGCGGTGAAGCACGGCTCGTCGCCGGGCATCGAGGCGATCAAGGATGCGGTCACCGGCGCGACCGGGCTCGAGGTGCAGTTCTACGTGATGATCAACATGGACGGCTTCTCCTCGCTGATCGACGCGCTCGGCGGGGTGACGATCGACGTGCCGCAGGATATCCCGATCGGGGGCCATGAAGACCCGCGAACCGGGGAGTGGATCGACGGCGACGGCGTGATCCCTGCCGGAGTGCAGCATCTGAACGGCGAATACGCGCTGCTGTTCGCGCGGGTGCGGCACGGTCTCGCGAACGGGGACTACGACCGCATGGAGCACCAGCGCCTGCTGCAGGCGGCGATTCTCGCGCAGATGAATCCGCAGAACGTGCTCGCGAACATCAACGGCATTCTCGATAGCGGATCGAAGGCCGTGCAGACCGACATCTCGCAGTCGATGCTCGGCTCGTTCGTGAATCTCGCGTTGAAGGCGAAGAACTTCGACCCGGTGGTCGTGCAGTTCACGCCGCCCGACATCGACCCCGAATACCCCGACTACGACGTCGCGCATCAGATGGTCGCCGACGGGGTCGCCGCGGCGTCGCCGGCGCCCGCCTCCAAAGGCTAAGATCGGCTGTGTCGGGCGCGCTCACAGCGCCCTATCGGTTGATGGAAAGCAATGAGGCTCTGCATGTCGAAATCTGTTCCGCGCTCGCTCGGTGTCATTCTCGTGGGCATTCTGCTCATTCTCTGGGGTGCGATCAATGTGATCGGCGGCACGCTGATTCTCATCGGTGGATCGCAGGGGGTCACCGCCGAGATCGAAGGCGTGTCGCTCGACAGCACCGGGGTGTCGATCCTGGGCGGGGTCGCGATCGCGGTGGGCGTTCTCGCGCTGCTGTTCGCGATCGGCGTGCTGAACGGAAGCCGTTTCGCCCGTGCGATCGTGACGCTGATCCAGCTCTTCGGGCTCGGTTCGGGCATCTACCTGCTGATCGCGGGCTCGCCGTTGGACTGGACCGAGATTCAGAGCATCGTGCTGCCGGTGATCATCATTCTGCTGCTGTGGGTCGGCGAGAAGACGCGGGCGTTCTTCGCGGCCTAGGCGACCCAGCGCGCAGCATGTGCGGCGTTATCCGGTGACAGGCTCGGTGCTGAGGTAGGCCTCGAGCGCGGTCTGCGCGTCGCGCGGCACGAAGCCGGTGGCCTCGAGCTTCTTGAGCGAGAGCGTGCTGTTGAGCGGACGAGGCGCGGCTGACTTGCCGGCGAAGTACTCGGCGGTGGTCACCCCGCTGACGCGATCCGCCTCATGCCCGGTGAGCCGGTAGACGAGTTGAGCGATCTCCGCCCAGCTCATCACGGGCCCCTGGTTCGTGAGGTTGTAGACGCCGAACGCGGGGCGCGATTTCAGCAGGTGCACGATGCCGGCGGCGATGTCGTCGGTGAAGCTCAGACGCCCGAGCTGGTCGTTGACGACGCTCGGGTCGATGCCCCGGTCGGCGAGGCTCGCCATGGTGCGCACGAAGTTGCCGCCGTCGCCGATCACCCAGCTGGTGCGCACGATGTAGTGACGGTCGAGGGTCTGCACGATCGCGTCGCCGGCGGCCTTGGTCTGGCCGTAGAC
>JBDIAD010000153.1:0-4269 GCA_039812205.1 Leucobacter sp. | reverse complement strand
TTCGACAGATCCATCTTGAGCATGTTCTCGACGCGATGCAGGCCGCTCGGAATATGCACGTTCTTCGCGAGCAGATCGGCGAACTCGTCGGCGTCGGCCTGGGTCTCGCCCACGATCGGCATGATGCCCGGGAAGATCTTCACCTGCTGCGGGTCGCGACCCTTCGCGGCGACCTTCGCCTTGAAGTTGTTGTAGAACTCGATCGACGGGCCCTTGCGCGGCTGCGCCGTGTAGATCGCGTCGGCGACCGAGGTGCCGAGATCGACGCCGAGATCGGACGAGCCGGCCTGGAAGAGCACCGGGCGCCCCTGGGGCGAGCGGCGCATGTTCAGCGGGCCCTTCACCTTGAAGAGCTCGCCATCGTGATCGATGGGGCGGATCTTCGCCGGATCGGCCCAGATCGCGTTCTCCCGGTCCGCGACGACGGCGTCGTCCGACCAGCTGTCCCAAAGCTGCTGGGTGATCTCGACGAATTCGGCCGCGCGGTGGTAGCGCTCCGCCGGCGGGGGCATCACATCGAGCCCGAAGTTCTCGTTGCCGAGCCACGAGGTCACGATGTTCCAGCCGGCACGACCGCCGCTGAGGTTGTCGAGACCGTTGAGCAGGCGCGCCGTGACGTACGGGTTGCCGTGCGTGGTCGACATGGTGCCGATCAGACCGATGTTCTTCGTCACCGATGACAGCGCCGAGAGCGTCGTGATGGGCTCGTTGAAGCCCGAGGTGCGTACCTCGACCTCGCCCGGCTTCGCGCCGAGCGCTACCACGTCGCCGAAGAAGACGGCGTCGATCTTCGCGGCCTCGGCCATGAGCGTCAGATCACGCACGAGCCCGAACTGACCCAGTTCTTCGACGCGGCTCTCGGGCAAGCGCCAGCTGTCGTAGTGGTATCCCGGCGCGAGCATGAACACCGTCAGGTTCATCTTCCGATCGTTTGCCATGCACATTCCTTTCCAGACTGCACCTTCGAAACTGCTTCGAGGTGGGAACCGCTCTCACTGCGTAAGGCGCGGTGCGTGCATGACGACCGACGGCCCCGACGGATAATCGCGTTGCCCCCCAGTCTAGTGGAATGACACACACTTGTCTCACTTCACTTCGTCTCGAAGAATCGCCGATCGGCGACCCGGTTGAGACGCGATGCGAGATCTCCTCGTGCAACTGGACCGATCCGACGCCCGATCGAAGATCGCGTGTAGCATCTGATCTCACACCGGGCGCGCGCGGCGCTCGCACACGGAAGGCTGCACTCGATGCCCACACCCGCCGAGGTCGTACTCCCATTCGCGCAGGTCGCGATGACCAACATCACGCAGGAATATCCGTACGCCGATCACCACCTCGCGAGAGGGCCCGAGGATCATCGCCCCGCGCAGGCGTTCCACCCCGCATTCGCGAACTCGTTCGACTGGCACTCGAGCGTGCACATGCACTACCTGCTGGTCTGCCTCCTCGACGCCGACACGAACGGGGACGGTGAGTGGCGCGAGCGGGCGGTCACCATTCTGAGCGATCACTTCTCGGGCGATCATCTGCAGCGCGAGGCCGATTTCCTCCTCGCCAACCCGAGCTGGGAACGGCCCTACGGCTGGGCGTGGGCGGCCGAACTCGCGCTTGCCGTCTCGAACAGCCGCATCCCCGAGATCGCGCGTCTCGCCCCGCAGGCGCAACTGCTCGCCGACGCGGTCCACACGCTCGTCCTGCAGTGGCTGCCGAAGCTCCCCGAGCCCGTGCGCCACGGACTGCATACGAATGTCGCCTTCGGCTTCAAGCGGATCCGCCGGGTTGCAGGGCTGCAGGGCCGCGACGACGTGGTCGCGGCGATCGACGCCGCCGCGCGCCGCTTCTTCCTTCCCGACGGCGCCTGGGTGTTCGAACAGGAGCGCAGCGGTCAGGACTTCCTCTCCCCCGGCATGTGCGAGGCGGATCTCATGCTCGATGTGCTGAGCGATGCTGAACTGCGCGAGTGGCTCCCTGTCTTCATGTCGCGACTGGATCCCGACTCCCGTGTGCTCGCCCCCGCCGAGGTGCTCGATCCGACCGACGGCTACCAGAGCCATCTCTACGGCCTCGGGCTCACCATCGCGGCATCGCTGATGCGGATCGCGCCGAAGCTGCGCGCGATCGGCGCCGACGCCGGCGACGCTGCCTCGATCACTCGGGCTGAGCAGTTCGAGGCCCGCATCCCCGCATTGATGGCACCGGGGCTCGAAGCGGGCCTCTCGGACGAGTACATGTCATCGCACTGGATCGCGACCTTCGCCTGGGAGGCGCTGCTGCAGCAGCATGCGCGCTAAGCCCCTGTGACGAGCTCCCGCTCGTGACGAGGAGCGGCGGGGCGCCGTCGCCACCGGAGCAGCGCGCCTGCGACGAGCAGGATCGCCACCGCGATCCCGACGATGTACAGGGCGACGCCCGCGTACCCGCCCGGCGTGATATTCGGGTTCAGGAAGGGGTACGGGTACCACCACGGCTCCCCCGTCACCGGGTTCGTGACGAGCACTCCGCGGATCATCGTGTAGACGGACCACACGATCGGGAACGCGACCACGACGCCGAGCGCGCCCCACGAGAGGGAGCGGTGCCGCACCCGAACGATCACATCGATCAGCAGGAACGCCGGACCGACCACATGCAGCACCTCGTTCGACCATCCCACCGTCGTCCCCTGCGGCAGCGGTATATTGCGCAGCAGCACGTTGTAGACGATGCCTGTGATGATCATGTACGTGGAAACGCTGACGAGCACGACGGCGAGGCCGCGCGGTTCAGGTGCGTCCGAACCTCGTTCGCGAAGCATCCAGACCCCCGCGACCGTCAGCACGATCACGCTCAGGGCGTTCGAGAGGATCGTGAAGAAGCTGAAGAAGTTGACGATCGTCGTACCGAGGTCTCGATGCGCGTCGATGGCCCCGCCGAACGTCACGCTCGCCTGCGCGACGATCGCCGCCAGGATGAGCAGGGCGACGGCGATCCGCAGAAGACCCCACACGAGATCGCGCCGCCGGTGATCCGCCCGGCTCGTTGCGTGTGCATTCATACGCTCAGCGTAGCGGCGGTTCAGTCCTCCGCAGCCTTATCGACACCGTTCCGGCTGGTGCTCTCGTACGCCTCCAGGCCGACGGCGTCGGCGAGCTCCTCCGCATCCTTCGGCCGGGAATCCCGCATCAGGTCGCCGAGCGCATCCGCGATCGCGTTCAGCTTGTGCTGCACCGCCTGATCGGCCCGCATCTGACTGTTCTGCAGCAGAGCGACCATCAGGAAGGTCACGATCGTCGTCACCGTGTTGATGATCAGCTGCCACGTGTCCACATCGCGGATCAGCAGAATGGAGGGCACCCAGATGACCACCAAAGCGAAGCAGAAGGTGAAGAACCAGGCGCGACTGGCGAAGGCGGACGCCCGTTCGGCGAATCGGTCGAAGCGTCCGAGGTGATGCGACACCTCGCTCGGCATGACCGGTTGATCGGCCATCGGAGGGGACTTCGTCATCGCGATCCTCCCCGATGCGCAGCATTCACCGTATCCCTGCATTCGTTCTGATCGCCCACCGCCGGCTCCCGTCGTGAAGTCTGACCTCCAGAATGGGGGCTGCGCCGCACGTCGACCAGGGGATTCTCACCGCGCACACAATGTGCTAGATCTCCGGACCGGTGCCCCGAGAAGAGCAGCGAGATGCGAACCCCGGACGATTCACCGGTCGAAAGCTCGGGCTGCCCTCCTCGGCAATCACACGCTCGCCCTTGCTCATTCCCCCATGGTGCCCGTCCGCACCTCCGTCGCCGACGGGGCGTAGCGCAGCAGCAGCGTACCGCCGTCACCGATCTCGGAGTCCACGAGGCGCAGGGTTGTGGGCACCGCCCCCGTGCCGAACACCTTCTTGCCCTGGCCGAGCACGACCGGATAGACCCACAGCTGAAGCTCGTCGTACAACCCCTGGGCGAGCAGCGTCTGAACCAGGTCGATGCTGCCGATCACGTGCACATCGCGGTGCTTCTCGCGCAGCGCGGCGATCTCCGATGCCAGATCTTCGCCGACGCGGGTGGATCCCTGCCAGCCGAGTCGGATATCGGCGTTTCGCGATGCAACGTACTTGGGTACTCGGTCGAATAGACGGCCGATCCACCCTTCTTCGCCGGTGGTGTGCTGCGGCCAGTACCCCGCGAAGATGTCGTAGGTGTGCCGTCCGAGCAGCAGCGCATCGAGCCGCTGGATCCCGCCGACCACGTTCTCGCCCAGCTCATCGCCCGCGAACGCGCCCCGCCAGCCGCC
>JBDIAD010000152.1:0-4270 GCA_039812205.1 Leucobacter sp. | reverse complement strand
GCTGCGCGGCGCTGCTGGGTGCGCTTCTCGTCGGAGGGCTCTGCGCGATGCTGTCGGGATCCGGTGTCGCGCTCCCGGGCGCCGCGCTTCTCGGCGCGGCCGCCCTGGTCCTCGCGTATGCGGCGCTGGGGCCGTTGACCCGCGGCCTGCGCAACGCGGGCGAGTACATCGGATCCGCACCCCTGCTGCCGCAGCCGGTCGGGGTGCTGCTCTTCCAGCACCTGATCGTGCCGGGCCTGTGCGCGACGGGCCTCGCAGCGATCGGCGCCGGTTGCGCGAGCCTGCTGGGGGCGGGGTCTCTCGTACCGGCCCTCGCCGCTGCCGCGGGCGCGGCGATCCTCGCGCTGCTGCTGCGCCTGGCCGCGGCGGTGAAAGGCACGCTGCCCATGTCGCTGCTCGCGCCGATCCCCACCGAGTTCGGCGATCTCTCCGTGGTCTCGGTCGTCCTCTGGAGCCTTGACGGGATCATCTGGGCGGTACTGCTGGGTGGGGTGCTCGGCATGTTCGTCCGCGGGGTTCCGCTCGCGGCCGCGGGCCTCGCACTGCTCGCCGGCGCCGCCTTCGTGCTCTGGTCGCGCCACCGTCTCCGTGCGGGCGTGGAATCCGCGTAAACGCGCGGGCGCCGGGTACAGTTTCAAGGGACATCCAGGAAAGGAGCCTGCGCCGTGCACTTGAAAAGCCTGACGCTCAAGGGCTTCAAGAGCTTCGCGCAATCGACGACGTTCCAATTCGAGCCCGGTGTCACGGCCATCATCGGGCCCAACGGGTCGGGCAAGTCGAATGTGCTCGATGCGCTCGCCTGGGTGATGGGGGAGCAGGGCGCGAAGACCCTGCGCGGCGGGAAGATGGAAGACGTCATCTTCGCCGGCACCTCGACGCGGGGCCCGCTCGGGCGCGCGGAGGTCCGCCTCACGATCGACAACAGCGATGGCGCGCTGCCGATCGAATACTCCGAGGTCACCATCAGCCGTATCCTGTTCCGCAACGGCGCGAGCGAGTACGCGATCAACGGCGAGAGCTGCCGCCTGCTCGATGTTCAGGAGCTGCTGAGCGACTCGGGTCTCGGCCGCGAGATGCACGTGATCGTCGGCCAGGGCCAGCTCGACGCGGTGCTGCGCGCCACCGCGGAGGATCGTCGCGGCTTCATCGAGGAGGCGGCGGGCATTCTGAAGCATCGCCGTCGCAAAGAGCGCACCGTGCGCAAGCTGGAGGCGATGGAGACGAACCTCACCCGCCTGAGCGATCTCGCGGGAGAGATCCGACGCCAGCTGAAGCCGCTCGGACGCCAGGCCGAGGTGGCGAAGCAGGCGCAGGAGATCGCGGCCGAGGTGCGCGACGCCAAGGCGCGCCTGCTCGCGGCGGACGTCTCCCGATTGCGGCACGAGCTCGACGAGCTCTCGAGGGGCGAGTCCGAGCGCCACGGCGAGCGGATCGTGCTGCAGGAGCAGCTCGAGCAGAAGCAGCTGCGCATGGAGCGGCTCGAGCAGGAGCAGCAGAGCGAAACGCTCGACGGGGCTCGGCGCATCACGATCGCGCTCGAGGCCGCGCGCAGTCGCCTCAGCGGCCTGCTCGCCCAGGCGCAGCAGCGGCTCACCTTTCTCGCGACTCAGGCGGAGGCCCCGGAGCAGCTGCAGCGGCTCACCCAGGGCGCGGTCGACGAGGCGAAGGCCGAGGCCGATGCGCTGCTCGAGAACATTCCCGCGGCGGAACTCGCCTGGGAGGATGCCGGGGCTGCGACGGCGCGGGCGCAGCAGGCACTGAACGCGATCGATGAGCACATCGCCGCGCAGAGCGCGCTCGTCTCGCAGCACGATCTCGAACTCTCGAAGCTGCGCGGCAGCGCGGAGGCCGCAGAGCAGAAGCTGGCGGTGCTCGAGCAGGAGGTCGCCCGACGGCAGCAGGCCGTGCAGCAGGCCGAGGAGCGCGCACGCATCGCAGGCCAGGAGCTCGAGGCGTTTCTCGAGGCCCTCGACGGGACCGTCGAAACGGGCGACGGGCTCGATGATCGATATCACGAGGCGCAGCAGGCGCAGCAGCGGGCGGAGCACGCCCGGGACGAGCTGCGAGAGCGCCTGCACGAGCGTGAGCAGGAGCGGGCCGGGCTCGATGCGCGGGTCGCGGCGCTCACCCGATCCCTCGATCAGCGCGATGCGTCTGCGGCGCTGCTCAGCGACGCCGCAGAGGGCATCTCGGGTCGGGTCGCCGACGCGTTGAAGGTGCGAGAGGGCTACGAGGCGGTGATCGGCACGGCCCTCGGCGTCTTCGCCGATGCGCTGCTGGCCGATGACGAGAGCTCCGCCGGGCGCGCGGTGAGCACCGCCCAATCGCGCGATCTCGGCCGTGTTCGTGCCGTGCTCGCGCACAGCGCGGCGTCGGCCGAATTGCCCGAGGCTCCCGAGCTCACCCGCGCGGCCGATGTCGTGGTCGAGGCGCCCGCCGGCGTGCGCGGACTGCTCTCGACGAGCTACCTCGCGAACGATCTCGAGGCGGCGCTGAGGGGACTCGTCGCGCTGCGTGCCTCATCGCCGGCGCTCGATTTCACGATCGTCACCCGGGGCGGCGAGATCCTGACACCGCACACGCTCACCGGCGGGTCGGGGAGCGCGCCGTCGCGCGTCGAGCTGATCGCCGATCGCGATCAGGCGGTGCATCGGCAGGCGCAGGTGTCGGCGGAGATCGAATCGCTCACCGCCGAGCTCGCGGCGATCCGCGAGGCGGCCTCGCGCGCCAAGCTCGACGCCGAGCGCGCGTTCGGCGAGCTGCGCTCCGCGGATGCCCGGGCGGCGGAGACCGCCGAGCAGCGCAACCGGCTCAGCGTGCGCGCCGAGTCGAGCCTCTCGGAGGCCGAGCGGGCCCGTGCCGCACTGCACGACGCCGCCGAGAATGCGAGCGCCGCGGCCGCGGAGGTCGAGCGCGTCCGGCGCGACGTCGAGCAGGCCGAGGCCCGGCCGAGACCGATTCTCGACGTCTCGCAGCGGGACGCGCTCTCCGTCGAGCTCGACGCCGCGCGCGAGAACGAGGTCGAGCAGCGGCTTCGGCTCGAAACCGCGCGCGAGCGCGCCAGGGCGGCCGCGGCGCGTCACGAGCTGCTGCGCGAGCAGATGCGGGCCGAGCAGCAGGCGGCGGCCGAGGCGGCCCGTCGTGCGGTGCTGCGAGCCCGTCAGGTCGAGCGCGCGGAACGGGTGGCGGCACTGCTGCCGGCGATCCAGGCCTCCTGCGATCGCTCGCTCGCCGCCGCGCGCCTCGCTCAGGAGGCCGCCGAGCAGGAGCGCGCGCGCCACAGCCAGGAGCTCACCCTGATCCGCTCCGAGGAGTCCGCGCTGCGGGAGCGTCTGCAGGCGCTCACCGAGCACGTGCACAGCGCGGAGCTGAAGAGCTACGAGCGGAAGCTGCAGCTCTCGTCGCTGCTCGAGCGGGCCGGCGCCGAGCTCGGGCTCGATGAGGACGTGCTGCTCGCGGAGTACCTGCCGGATGCTCCGACCGATGCGGAGGCCTCCGAGTCCCTCGAAGAAGGAGCCGAGCCTGCCGAGAGCCGGCCGCTCACCCGAGACCAGCAGGAGCAGCGCCTGCGCCGGGCCGAGCGTCGTCTCGCCGAGCTCGGCCGCATCAACCCGCTCGCCCTCGAGGAGTTCGCCGCGCTCGAGCAGCGCCACACCTTCCTCGCCGAGCAGCTCGCCGACCTCACGAAGACCCGTGCCGATCTGCTCTCGATCATCTCCGATCTCGACGAGAAGATGCGGGATATCTTCCTCGACGCCTTCACCGACACCCAGGCCGCGTTCGCCGAGGTGTTCCCGCAGCTCTTCCCCGGCGGCTCAGGCGAGATCGTGCTGAGCGACCCCGAGAACGTGCTCGCCACCGGCATCGAGATGACCGTGCGCCCGGCCGGGAAGAAGGTCGAGCGCCTCTCGCTCCTGTCGGGCGGGGAGCGCTCGCTCGCCGCCGTCGCCTGGCTCATCGCCATCTTCCGCGCCCGACCGAGCCCGTTCTACATCATGGACGAGGTCGAGGCCGCACTCGACGATGCGAATCTCGGCAGGCTGCTGCAGGTGTTCGAGGGGCTCCGCGAGAACTCGCAGCTCATCGTCATCACCCACCAGAAGCGCACGATGGAGATCGCCGACGCGCTCTACGGCGTCTCGATGCGCCAGGACGGCATCTCGGCCGTCGTCGGTCAGCGCGTCGGCCGCGAGGAGTAGCCGCCTCAACCGAGCAGGCCGAGCAGGCCGAGCACTCGGGCGTGCTCGATCGCCTCTGCGCGGCTGGAGAC
>JBDIAD010000151.1:0-4299 GCA_039812205.1 Leucobacter sp. | reverse complement strand
CACTCGCTGCTGCACGAGGTCGGCGAACTCGGCCGAGTCGGTCACCAGCACCGAGGCAGCCGCCTCGTCGTGCTCGGCCTGGCTGATGAGATCCGCGGCGACGAACTCGGGATTCGCGGAGTCGTCGGCGAGCACGAGGATCTCCGTAGTTCCGGCCTCGCTGTCGATGCCGACGAGGCCTGCGACGGCGCGTTTGGCGGCCGCGACGTAGACGTTCCCCGGGCCGGTCACGACGTCGACCGGTTCGAGCCCGATGCTCGGCACGCCGTACGCGAATGCGGCGATGGCCCCTGCGCCGCCGATGGCGTACACCTCGTCGATTCCGGCGAGGGCAGCGGCCCACAGCACGGCCTCGTGCGGGCGCCCCTCGGCGTCGTGCTGCCCCGGCGATGCGAGTGCGAGGCTGCGCACGCCCGCGACCTGCGCCGGGATCGCGTTCATGAGCACCGATGACGGATAGGCGGCCTTGCCGCCCGGGGCGTAGAGCCCGACGCGGGAGACCGGGTGCCAGCGCTGGATGATGCTCGCCCCGCCGGCGAATTCGGTGACGCGCTCCGCCGGAACCTGCGCCGCGGACGCGAGCCGAAGGCGCTCGATCAGGCGCTCCAGGCCCTCCCGAACGTCATCCGGGCAGCGCTCCAGCGATGCCGTGATCTCGGCGGGCGGTACGCGCAGCGCATGACCCTCGATGCGGTCGAATGCGAGGGCCTGCTCGCGCAGCGCCTCCTCCCCTCGATCTCGCACCGCTTCGACGAGGGGCCGCACGGTCTCTCCGGCGGCATGCGCGTCGATCGCGGCTCTCGGGACGAGGCGAAGCAGTTCGCCGCGGCTCGGTGTCTGGCCTCGAAGATCGATCACGCGCATAAGCCCCAAGTCTATCCTTCGGCGTCGACCAGCATTCCCAGCCAGGCGAGCTCTCGCACCTCCGGGATGAGGGCATCCTCGAGAGCGTCGGCGTCGACCTCGAGGATGCCGGCGAGCGCTTCGCAGATCTGCCGCAGGTTGAGATCGCCGTCGCAGACGCCGACCGTCGCGGCGAGCAGCGTGTCGGCATTCACCGCCCGGGCGATGGGAGTGTCCACGTGCAGTGCGATCGCGCTCGGGTGTTCGGCTCCCGGCGCGTGCTCGCGGATCTCGCGCACACCGGGGGCGCGCACCCAGCGCGTGTCGAGCACGGCCCCGGGTTCCATCGCCCCCGCCCGCGTCCCGGTCTCGAAGCACCGCGTCAATTCGGGGGCGGATCGGGCGCCGAGGGCACCGGTCGCGCTCTCCGCGCGCACGTGCACTCCCGGCGAACCGTCGCGCTGCACGCGCACCGACCCGAGCCCGATCGCGACGACGCGGCGCACCTCGAAATCGTGCAGCCACGCGTTCATGAGCTCGTCGAATTCCGAGGAACCGGGGAGGGTTCGGCCGTCGCGGATCCAGGTCTCCGCATACTGAACGGTGTTCAGCTTGTCGCGCTCGATGATCCAAGCCGTGCACCCCTCGGGCGCGCGGTCCGCGATCCACGCCCGTGCGCGCTCGAGTCCGCTGTGCCCCCAGAGGTACTCCCAGTTCGCGAGGCACACCATGGTTCCGTCGACGGCGAGGTGCCGCGGTCCCTCGGAGATGACGGCCTCTGCGAGCGCGTCACCGGCGAGGCCCGCGTCGCGGTACTCGTATCGCACGACCGCCGGGCTCTCCCGAGGGGTGACGACGAACGGCGGATTGCTCAGGATGAGATCGAACTCCTCGTCGCCCACCGCGTCGAAGAGATTCCCCAGCCGGAATTCGATGGGGCGCGCGGTCACTCCGCCCGGGGCGGTCTCCGCGTTCAAGCGCTCGTTGAATCTGGCGAACGCGAGCGCTCGCCCGGAGATATCGGTGGCGACGATGCGCTCGATCCCCGCGGCCCGGCAGACGAGCGCGAGCACGCCGCAGCCGGTTCCCAGGTCGAGTGCGCTTCGAATGGACGTGCGAGGCGCGGCGACGCCGATCGGGGCCTGGGCGACGAGCGATCGCGTCGCTCCCCCGACGCCCATCACATGGTCGGGCAGCGCGGCGCCTCGGCGCAGATGATCATCGAGATCCGAGGCGATCCAGAGATGCAGCGATTCCGACTCGAGGAGCGGATGCGGAAGCGAGACCGGATTCAACGACACCGCCGCGCGATAGGCGCTCGCGTCGGCCTGCAGCACGCCCAGTCGCAGGGCGCCGGCGAGCCCGAGGGTCGGGAAGGCGGTGTCGACGGCCTCGGCCGGGAGCGGCTCGCCGAGCAGGAGGAGCGAGACCTGCAGACCGAGCACGGTCTCGGGCGCGGCCGCGAGGGCGCGCCTGGCGGGAACGAGGTTCCCGCGGAGCCGGGACTCGTCCGCGGTCTCGCCGAGACACGCGCGGACTGCGTCCCGGCCGAAGCCGGTCTGTCTCAGGTCGGCTCGGAGCCGATCGATGAGTTCGCTGTCTTCGTACGCCAGATGCACACGCTCAGCGTACCGAGCGCGGCGCCGAACTAGTACGCGAAGGTGATGCGTCGGCGATGCGCGGTCGGCGATTCGATCTCGTCGACGAGGGCGACACCGAAATCGGCGCCGCTGATGGCCGATATGCCGTCGTCGTCGACGAGGAGGGTGTCCTCGCCGACGCGGTACTCGCCGCGGTACTCCCCCGCTGCGTGGGCTCCGAAGGCGGCGGCGGGGCTCACGACCACCCAGTCCACGGACTCCGGGGCGGATCGCAGATCCTCCAGAATCCCGGTCATCTCCTCTGCCTCCGCGCGGGCCGCCTCGGGGAAATCCGGGGCGTCTTTCACGTAGCCGGAGCCGTCGGGGCGCTGCAGCGATCCCGCTCCGCCCACGACGATGAGGCGGACCCCGGTGCCCGCAGCCTCCGCGGCGAGTGCTGCGACGGCGGGGCGAAGCCTCCCGGCCATGTCACCGCGAGGAGAGACCGCGACGATCACGATCTCGGAGTTTTCGAGCACGCGGGCCCGGTCGGCGGGATCCAGGATCGAGCCGATGCGGTAGTGCACTCCCCCGACCTGCTCGGGCACCTCGTGACGCGAGACGCTGGAGACGGCGAGCCCGCGTACCGCCGCGGCCTCCGCGATGTGCGAACCGGCGAAACCGCCGCCTCCGATGATGGTGACCCCGGGCATATATGCCTCCTCGCTCGGCGCGAACGCGGCTAAGCGAGCGCCCGGTCGGTCGCGCGTATCGGTGATGGCAACACAGTACCACCGGTGAGAAACGCGTCGACGGACGAGGCGGCGGCCCGGCCCTCGGCGATGGCCCAGACGATCAGCGACTGCCCGCGCCCGGCGGCGCCGGCGACGAACACCCCGGGTACGTCGGTGCTGTAGTCGGGGCGGCGCTGCCAGGCCCCGCGCCCGTTCTGCTCCAGTCGCAGATCGGCGTCCTCGATGGGCTCGGTGGCGGCGAAGCCCATCGCGATCAGCACGAGACCCGCCTCGATCACGTGCTCGGTGCCGGCGATCGGATGGCGTCCCTCGGCGGTGATTCCGGTCTCGGCGACTCGGAGACCGCTGACATGGCCGTGCCCGTCGTCGAGGAACTCGATGGTCGACGCCAGATACCTGCGCTCTCCGCCCTCCTCGTGCGAGGACTGCACCTCGAACACGGCGGGATGCACCGGCCAGGGCTGATGCTCCGGACGCTCCATGGGCGGCCGGGCCCCGATGGCGAGGGTGGTCACGGAGGCGGCGCCGAGCCGGTGCGCGGTGCCGATGCAGTCGGCTCCGGTGTCGCCGCCTCCGATCACGAGCACGTGCTTGCCGCGGGCGTTCAGGATCTCGGGCAGCGCGCGGTCGGGCGAGGTCTGCATCCGATTCGCCTCGGTGAGGAATTCCATCGCGTAGTGGACGCCCCGGAGCTCCCGCCCGGGCAGCTCCAGCGGGCGCGGGACCGTCGCCCCTGTCGCCACGATCACCGCGTCGTAGCGGCGGCGCAGCTCGCCCCAGCTGATCTCGCGCCCGATCTCGATGCCGCACCGGAAGCGCGTGCCCTCCTGCTTCATCTGCTCGATGCGGCGCTCGACCAGGTGCTTCTCGAGCTTGAAGTCGGGGATTCCGAAGCGCAGCAGACCGCCCGGCTCCTCGTCGCGCTCGTAGACGGCGACCGTGTGGCCGGCGCGGGTGAGCTGTTGCGCGGCGGCGAGCCCGGCCGGGCCCGAGCCGACGACCGCGACGGTGCGGCCGGAGAGCCGCTCGGGCGGCTGCGGCACGACCCAACCGGCTTCGAAGCCCTGGTCGATGATGCTGTTCTCGACCTGCTTGATCGTGACCGCGGGCTGGTTGATGCC
>JBDIAD010000150.1:0-4327 GCA_039812205.1 Leucobacter sp. | reverse complement strand
AGGTCGGCGTCGCTGGGTTCCACCTGGTGGCTGCCGTCGGGGTAGGTGATCACCGGGATGTTCGTGCGGCCGCTGATATCGCGCGCGACGTCGGCCGCCGACGGGTCCGCGACGAGGTCGACCCAGGTGTACTCCACGCCGAGTTCGCCGAACAATCGCTTCGCCCTGCGGCAGTCGCCGCACCAATCGGCACCGAATACCGTAATATCAGTCATGGCAGTAGTGTAAACCTCGCCGAAGCCTTGCAGAAGTGTGCCCATTCTGTTATCGTTGACAGTTGCGCCTCGAACACCTGTCTGCCTTCATATTGCGGTCGGCTTTCACACTCGTTTTCTGAGTGTACCCCGCGTGCTTCGAAGCGATTTCTGCAAGTCCAGGTCAGACGGCCCGACGGGGCCCCACGGAGGTAACTTCCTTGGCTGCTGCGCGCAACGCATCTTCCATCAATTCACCGAAGAATGGTCGCGATCACTCGCGACTGAGCTTCGCAAAGATTTCCGACACGCTGTCGGTGCCCAATCTGCTGGCACTGCAGCTCGAGAGCTTCGACTGGCTCATCGGAAACGACGCGTGGAAGGAACGCGTCGCCCAGGCACAGCAGGAGGGGCGCGACGACATCGCCCTCAAGAGCGGCCTCGAGGAGATCTTCGACGAGATCTCGCCCATCGAGGACAACGCGGGCACGATGCAGCTCTCCTTCGAGAACCCGATTCTCGACGAGCAGAAGTTCAGCATCGACGAGTGCAAGGAGCGCGGCAAGACCTACTCGGCGCCGCTCTACGTCGAGGCGGCGTTCTACAACACCGAGACCCAGGTGCTGAAGAGCCAGACGGTCTACATGGGCGATTTCCCCATCATGACCGACAAGGGCACCTTCATCATCAACGGCACCGAGCGCGTCATCGTGTCGCAGCTCGTGCGCAGCCCGGGCGTGTACTTCGAGCGCGCGCAGGAGAAGACCTCCGATAAGGACGTCTTCTCGGCGCGCGTGATCCCGAGCCGCGGCGCGTGGCTCGAGTTCGAGATCGACAAGCGCGACCAGGTCGGCGTGCGCATCGACCGCAAGCGCAAGCAGTCGGTGACCGTCTTCCTGAAGGCGCTCGGCATGACGACCGAGGAGATCCTCGAGGAGTTCGCCGGCTACGAGTCGATCGCGCTCACCCTCGAGAAGGACGGCATCCTCACGCAGGAGGAGGCGCTCAAGGACATCTACCGCAAGCAGCGCCCGGGCGAGCAGGTGGCCATCGAGGCCGCCCGCGCCCTGCTCGACAACAGCTACTTCAACTCGAAGCGCTACGACCTCGCGAAGGTCGGCCGCTACAAGATCAACCGCAAGCTCGGCCTCGACGCCCCGATCACCGATTCGGTGCTCTCGCTCGAGGACATCGTCGCGACGATCAAGTACCTCGTCGGCCTGCACGCCGGCACCGAGACGCTTCCCGGCGTTCGCGACGGCAAGCCCGTCGAGATCCGCCTCGACACCGATGACATCGATCACTTCGGCAACCGCCGCATCCGCGCGGTGGGCGAGCTGATCCAGAACCAGGTGCGCACCGGCCTCAGCCGCATGGAGCGCGTCGTGCGCGAGCGCATGACCACCCAGGACATCGAGGCGATCACCCCGAACACCCTGATCAACACGCGCCCCGTGCTCGCGGCGATCAAGGAGTTCTTCGGCACCTCGCAGCTGTCGCAGTTCATGGA
Organism: Leucobacter sp.; assembly: GCA_039812205.1. Lineage (GTDB taxonomy): Bacteria > Actinomycetota > Actinomycetes > Actinomycetales > Microbacteriaceae > Leucobacter. Next base: position 2,623 of record JBDIAD010000150.1, on the reverse strand, counting down.
TCAGAACAACCCGCTCGCGGGCCTGACCAACAAGCGCCGCCTCTCGGCGCTCGGCCCCGGCGGCCTCTCGCGCGACCGCGCCGGCGTCGAGGTGCGCGACGTGCACCCCTCGCACTACGGCCGCATGTGCCCGATCGAGACCCCCGAGGGCCCGAACATCGGCCTGATCGGCGCGCTCGCGACCTTCGCGCGCATCAACGCCTTCGGCTTCATCGAGACCCCGTACCGCCGCATCGTCGACGGCCGGGTCACCGACCAGGTCGACTACCTCACCGCGCACGAGGAAGACGAATACCTCATCGCGCAGGCGGGCGCACCCCTCACCAAGGACGGCAAGTTCGCCGAGAAGCAGGTGCTCGCGCGCCCCTCGGGCTCCGAGGTGGAGCTCGTCGACGCCGACCGCGTGCAGTACATGGACGTGTCGCCGCGCCAGATGGTGTCGGTCGCGACCTCGCTGATCCCGTTCCTCGAGCACGACGACGCGAACCGCGCGCTCATGGGCGCGAACATGCAGCGCCAGGCCGTGCCGCTCGTGCGCAGCGATTCGCCGCTCGTCGGCACCGGCATGGAGGGCTACGCGGCCATCGACGCCGGTGACGTGGTCACCGCCGAGAAGGCCGGCGTGGTGCAGGAGGTGTCGGCGGACGTCGTCACGGTGCTGCTCGACGAGGGCGGCACGCAGAGCTACTACCTGCGCAAGTTCGACCGCTCGAACCAGGGCACGAGCTACAACCATCGCGTGATCGTGAAGGCGGGGGAGCGGATCGAGGCCGGCGAGGTCATCGCCGACGGCCCCGCGACCGAGAACGGCGAGCTCGCACTCGGCAAGAACCTGCTCGTCGCGTTCATGCCCTGGGAGGGCCACAACTTCGAGGACGCCATCATCCTGAGCCAGAACCTGGTGAAGGAGGACACGCTCTCGTCGATCCACATCGAGGAGTACGACGTCGACGCCCGCGACACCAAGCTCGGCAAGGAGGAAATCACCCGTGATCTCCCCAACGCCAGCATGGAGGCGCTGAAAGACCTGGACGAGCGCGGCATCATCCGCATCGGCGCCGAGGTCCGCCCCGGCGACATCCTCGTCGGCAAGGTCACGCCGAAGGGCGAGACCGAGCTCTCGGCCGAGGAGCGCCTGCTGCGCGCGATCTTCAACGAGAAGAGCCGCGAGGTCCGCGACACCTCCCTGAAGGTGCCGCACGGCGTCTCGGGCACGGTCACCGCGGTGAAGGTGTTCGACGCGGAGAACGACAACGACGACGAGCTCGGCTCGGGTGTGAACCAGCGCGTGGTCGTCTACATCGCCCAGAAGCGCAAGATCACCGAGGGCGACAAGCTCGCGGGCCGTCACGGCAACAAGGGCGTCATCTCGAAGATCCTCCCCGTCGAGGACATGCCCTTCCTCGAGGACGGCACTCCGGTCGACGTGATCCTGAACCCGCTGGGCATCCCGGGCCGCATGAACTTCGGCCAGGTGCTCGAGACCCACCTCGGGTGGATCGCGAAGCAGGGCTGGAAGGTCGACGGATCGCCCGAGTGGGCCGCGCGCCTGCCCGAGGCGGCGCTGCAGGCCGACCCCAACACCAAGGTGGCGACGCCGGTGTTCGACGGCGCATCCGAGGAGGAGATCGCCGGGCTGCTCGACTCGACGCTGCCCACTCGCGACGGCGAGCGGCTGATCGGCTCATCGGGCAAGACCCGTCTGTTCGACGGTCGCTCGGGCGAGCCGTTCCCGTACCCGGTGTCGGTCGGCTACATGTACATCCTGAAGCTGCACCACCTCGTGGACGACAAGATCCACGCGCGTTCGACGGGCCCGTACTCGATGATCACGCAGCAGCCGCTGGGCGGCAAGGCCCAGTTCGGCGGCCAGCGATTCGGCGAGATGGAGGTGTGGGCGCTCGAGGCATACGGTGCCGCATACGCCCTCCAGGAGCTGCTCACGGTGAAGTCGGATGACATCCTCGGTCGCGTGAAGGTCTACGAGGCCATCGTGCGCGGCGAGAACATCCCCGAGCCGGGCGTGCCCGAGTCGTTCCGAGTCCTCATGAAGGAGATGCAGTCGCTGTGTCTCAACGTCGAGGTGCTCGGCGCCGACGGCCAGGCCGTGAATCTGCGCGACAACGATGACGAAGCGCACCGCGCCGCGGAAGAGCTCGGCATCAACCTCTCGACCCGCTTCGAGACCTCGTCCATCGACGAGATCTGAGTTCATGGCCGCATCGCCCTCGGGCGGTGCGCGCTGAAGCATCGCAATAAAGATTTTTACATCCCCAAGGAGAGACATTGCTCGAGGGAACGAGTTTCAATGAGCTTCAGATCCGCCTGGCGACCGCCGAAGACATTCGCGGCTGGTCGTACGGCGAGGTCAAGAAGCCCGAGACCATCAACTACCGCACGCTGAAGCCCGAGAAGGACGGTCTGTTCGGCGAGCAGATCTTCGGACCCAGCCGCGACTGGGAGTGCGCCTGCGGCAAGTACAAGCGCGTCCGCTACAAGGGCATCGTCTGCGAGCGCTGCGGCGTCGAGGTGACGAAGTCCAGCGTTCGCCGCGAGCGCATGGGCCACATCGAGCTCGCAGCGCCGGTCACCCACATCTGGTACTTCAAGGGCGTGCCTTCGC
>JBDIAD010000149.1:0-4329 GCA_039812205.1 Leucobacter sp. | reverse complement strand
GATGCCGCGCACGCCATCACGATCGCCGACGCGCTTGCGGCCGCGGCGGACGGCGGCGTCGCGGACGCCGAGCAGCCTCGGCGCGCACTCGATTCGCTGCTCGCCGACGGGCTCGTCGTACGGCGCGACGACGAGCTGGTGGCGCTGCCGTGAATGCCGCGCGCCGCGAGGGTGCCGACGGTCAGTCGTCTTCGCCGGTCTCGCGCGGCTTCACGTACGGATCGGCGTCGCCGGCGTACGTCGCACGGGCGGCGAGCGCCTGGGATTCCTCGTCCCGGCGACGCGCCTCCGCGAGTAGATCGCCCATGTGCTGCGCCGTCTCGGGCAGTTCGTCATGGATGAACTCGAGGCTCGGGGTGAGCCGCGTTCCGAGCTGCTTGCCGACCTCGGTGCGCAGCATGCCGGTAGCGGCCTTGAGCGCCGCGGCCGTATCGGCCTGCTCCTCGTCGCTCCCGTACACCGTGTAGAACACGCTCGCGTGCTGCAGATCGCCGGTCACCCGCACATCGGTGATGGTGACGAACCCCATCCGGGGGTCGCGCAGACCCTTCTCGAGTCGCCGCGCGATGATCTGCTGGATGCGTTCCGCGACTCGGTCAGCACGTGGATTGCTCATGCTCGATAGTGTACCGGCGCTCGCGCCGAGACCGGTGCGTTCCAGAGCCGAACGCAATAGAGTGGCCGCATGAGCACATCTGATCCCGGCAATCAGCAGTACCTCCCCCCGAACCAGCCGCAGCAGCCGCGATACTCGGCGCCCGGCAGCGCCCCGGGCACGCCGCCTCCAGGCTACGCCGCACCGGCGTACGGCGCCCCCGGCTACGGCGTACCCGGCCCCGGCGAACCGTACGACGGCGCGCTGCACCCCGACGACCTGAGCCGCCCCCTCTACGGCGCCTCCTTCGGGCAGGCCGTGAAGCGCTTCTTCAAGCAGTACGGAAACTTCACCGGCCGCGCCTCGCGCAGCGAATTCTGGTGGTCGCAGCTCTTCGTCTTCCTGATCGAGCTGATCCCCGTCATCCTCACCGTCATCGGCGGCGTGAGCGCGGCGGTCTGGGCGGCCATGCGCGCGGAGAGCGAGGCGGGGGCCGGCCGCACGGCGGGCTCGCTGTTCATGCTCGCGCCGCTCATCGTCCTGCTGGTGCTCGGCGGCATCCTCGGCGCGGTCGTCGGCCTGGCGCTGATCGTGCCGCAGCTGTCGCTGTACTGGCGCCGCCTGCACGACGCGAACCTCGCGGGGCCGTTCTGGTTCCTGACCTTCACCTCGATCGGCGGGATCATCGTATTCGTGTTCACCCTGCTGGGTCCAAAGCCCGAGGGTCGCCGCTTCGTCTCGTCCCGCGCATCCCGATAGCCGGGGCGCTGCCGAGCATGGCGGACTCCCCCGGACCTGCGTGGGACAGCCCGCGGCTGCGCGACCTCAGGCTCCTGCGCCGCGTGCGAGACCGCATCGATCGCGAATACGCTCAGCCACTCGATGTCGCGTCCCTCGCGGCGCATATCGGCATGTCCGAGGGCCATTTGAGCCGCGAGTTCAAACGCGCCTTCGGCGAATCGCCCTACAGCTACCTCATGACGCGCCGCATCGAGCGCGCGATGCACCTGCTGCGCCGCGGAGACATGAGCGTGACGGAGGTGTGCTTCGAGGTCGGATACGGGTCGCTCGGCACGTTCACGACACGCTTCACCGAGCTCGTTGGCATGCCCCCCGGCCGATACAAGCGCGCCGGCGGCCCGCCGCTGAACGGGCTTCCCGGCATCGTCGCCATGCGGGCGACGAAACCGATCAGGAATCGAGAAGTTTTGCGAGAGCCGCCCCAATAGCTTGGTGGCATGACGATCAAGATTCAGAACACCTTCCTCCCGCACACGAACGCCGACGAGTCGCTCGCCTTCTACCGCGATGTGCTCGGCTTCGAACTGCGAAACGACGTCGGCTACGGCGATATGCGCTGGCTCACCATCGGCTCGGCCGACCAGGCGGACACGGCGATCGTACTCACTCCCCCGGCCGTCGATCCCGGCATCACCGATGACGAGCGCACGGTGATCCTCGAACTCATCGCGAAGGGCGCGTTCGCGAGCCTGATCCTCGCCACCGACGATCTCGACGCGATGTTCGAGAAGGTCGAGGCATCGGGCGCCGACATCCTGCAGGAGCCCATGGCGCAGGACTGGGGCGTGCGCGACTGCGCCTTCCGTGATCCCGCCGGCAACACGGTGCGTCTGCAGCAACTGCCGTGAATACGAGAACGGGCGGGCGGATCGCGTTGATCCACCCGCCCGTTCTCGTCAGCTTGCGCTAGACGCGGGGCTTCTCGACCATCTCCGTGGTCTCGATCTCGTCGCCGACCTGGATGTCGTTGAACTTGCCCAGGCCGATGCCGCACTCGAAATCGGTGCGCACCTCGGTGACGTCGTCCTTGAAGCGGCGCAGCGACTCGATGGCGAGGCCATCGGCGAGCACGACGCCGTCGCGGATGACGCGGGCCTTCGCGTTGCGCGTGATGGTGCCGCTGCGAACGATGACACCCGCGATGTTGCCGAACTTCGAGGAGCGGAACACCTCGCGGATCTCGGCGACACCCGACTGGACCTCTTCGTACTCGGGCTTGAGCATGCCCTTGAGCGAGGCCTCGATGTCATCGAGCGCGTTGTAGATGACGTTGTAGAAGCGGATGTCGATGCCTTCGCGCGCAGCGCGCTCGCGAGCCTTCACATCCGGGCGGACGTTGAAGCCGATCACGATGGCGTTGTCGATCGTGGCGAGATCCACATCCGACTCGGTGATCGCGCCCACACCGCGGTGAAGGATGCGCAGCTGCACCGAATCATCGACCTCGATCTTCATGAGCGACTCTTCGAGGGCCTCGACGGCACCCGAGACGTCGCCCTTGATGATGAGGTTGAGCGACTCGACCTTGCCGTCTTCCAGCGCCTTCGTGAACTCTTCGAGGCTGATGCGCTTGCGGGCCTTCGCCAGCAGGGCGTTGCGCTCGGCCGCCTCGCGCTTCTCGGCGATCTGGCGAGCCGTGCGATCCTCCGAGGTCACGATGAAGTTGTCACCGGCGCGAGGCACCGACGACAGACCCTGCACCTGGACCGGGCGCGACGGAAGAGCCTCTTCCACCGGGTCGCCGTTCTCGTCGTGCATGGCGCGCACACGACCGTATGCGGTGCCCGCGACGATCGCGTCGCCCACGCGGAGCGTACCCGACTGGATGAGCACGGTCGCGACCGATCCGCGCCCCTTGTCGAGCTTGGCCTCGATGGCGACACCGCGAGCGTCCTTATCGGGGTTCGCGCGCAGGTCGAGCCCCGCATCCGCGGTGAGCAGCACGGCGTCGAGCAGTTCGTTGATGCCGATGTTGTTGCGGGCCGAGACGTCGACGAACATCGCGTCGCCGCCCCATTCCTCGGCGACCAGGCCGAACTCGGTGAGCTGCTGGCGCACGCGCTCTGGGTTCGCGTCTTCCTTGTCGATCTTGTTCACGGCGACGACGACGGGCACGCCCGCGGCCTGCGCGTGGTTCAGCGCCTCGATCGTCTGCGGCATGATGCCGTCGTCGGCCGCGACCACGAGGATCGCGATGTCGGTGACCTGCGCGCCACGGGCACGCATGGCTGTGAAGGCCTCGTGACCCGGGGTGTCGATGAAGGTGAGCGCGCGCTCGTTGCCCTCATGCATCGTCGTCACCTGGTAGGCGCCGATGTGCTGAGTGATGCCTCCGGCCTCACCGCTGCCGACGTTCGCCTTGCGGATCGCGTCGAGCAGTCGGGTCTTACCGTGATCGACGTGACCCATCACGGTGACGACCGGCGGACGGGCCTGCAGGACGTCGTCGCCCTCTTCCTCGAGCTCGCCCTCGATGTCGATGTCGAAGCCCTCGAGCAGCTCGCGGTCCTCGTCTTCGGGCGAGACGACCTGGATCTTGTACCCCAGCTCTTCGCCGAGGATCTCGAAGGTCGCCTCATCGAGCGACTCGGTCGCCGTGGCCATCTCACCGAGGTGGAAGAGCACGGTGACGAGGTTCGACGCGCTGGTGTTGATCTTCTCTGCGAAATCGCTCAGCGAAGCACCACGACGCAGTCGGACCGGCGTCGCGCCGTCGCCGCGCGGGATCTGCACACCGCCCAGTGACGGGGCCTCCCGCATCTCGAATTCTTGCCGCTTCGTCCGCTTCGACTTCCGAGCCTTGCTCTTACCGCCGCCGCGACCGAACGCGCCCGCGGTACCGGCGCCACGGCCACCGCGGCCGCGACCAGCGAAACCGCCTGCGGGGCGCGGGGCGCCGAAGCCGCCTCCGCCGCCACCGGGGCGATTGCCGC
>JBDIAD010000148.1:0-4343 GCA_039812205.1 Leucobacter sp. | reverse complement strand
GCTGAGCGAGGCGGAGGGGGCGGATCGGCGGATCTCGGAGAGCGACCCGGCCGATCGCGCCGCGCTGCCGCCGCTGCTCGGGCTCCCCACGGCCCACAAGGATCTCGCCGACCAGCTCGGTCACGTCACGACGCACGGCTCGCTCGCCGTGCCGCATCTGCGCGCCGGACAGGACTCCCCCGTGGTCGCCGCGGTGCGCGCCGCGGGAGCCGTCTCGATCGGCAAGACGCAGGTGCCCGAATTCGGCATCGCGGGGTACTCCGAGAATCTGGTCGCGGCTCCCGCGCGCAACCCCCACGATCGCATGCGATCGGCGGGCGGATCGAGCGGCGGCACGGCGGCCGCGGTCGCGGCGGGGATCATCCCGGCAGCGATCGGCAGCGACGCGGGCGGGTCGATCCGCATCCCCTCGGCCGCCTGCGGGCTCGTCGGCCTGAAGCCGGGGCGCGATGCGGTGCCGAGCGATGCCGCGCGACAGCAGCCTCGACCGGGAGATCCGCCGCGCATGGGCGTCTCGGGGCCGATGGCGCGCACCCCCCTCGATGCGGCCCTCTTCTTCGACGCGCTCATGGACGCGGGCGATGAGCGGCACGTCGACGCGGTGCGCCGCGCCGGCGATGTGCGCGGCCTGCGCATCGGGGTGAGCCGCGCCTCGCCATTCGAGAGCCGCTGGCCGATCACCTTCTCGACCGACGCCGAGGTCGCGCTGGACAACGCGATCGACACCCTCGAATCGCTCGGGCACGGCATCGAGGAGAGCGGCATCGCCTACGACGACAGCTACCCCGAATCGTTCACCACGGTGTGGATCTCGGCTCTCGCAAAACTCGAGCTCGAACCCGGCGCCGATGCCCGGCTCGGCGAGCTCGCGGCGATGTTCCGCGAGCGGGCGCTCTGCACCTCGGAGACGGAGCTCGCCGCGCAGATCGCGAGACTGCGCGTATTCCTCGACGATGCGGCGCGGCAGTGGGGCGCATTCGACGCGGTGCTCACCCCGGCCCTCGCATTCGAGGCGCCGCACGTCGGCGCGTTCTGGGAGCTCGGCGCGGAGGGCGACTACCGTCTGCAGTGCGAGTGGGCCCCGCAGACCTCGATGGTGAACGTCGTCGGAGCGCCCGCGATCACCGCGCCCACGCACGTGTCGGCGGAGGGCATGCCGATGGGCGTTCAGCTGATCGGCCGCCCGGGGTCGGAGGCGCTGCTGCTGCAGCTCGCCGAGCAGCTGATGCAGGGCTGAGTTCGGCGGCCCCGACCGAATCGCCGCTTAACCGTGGGTGCCGCAGCTGCAGAGCACGCCGAACGATTCGATCCGCTCGAGCACGTCGCGGTAGACGCGCTCGAGCTCGACGGCCCCCGCTCGCCAATTGCGCGCGAGCGCGTGCTCGCGCGCGGCGTCCCGCATCCTCGCGGCGAGCGCCGGGTCGCCGAGCACGCGATCGATCGCCGCGGCCCACTCGGCGGCATCGCCGTCGACGAGCAGGCCCGTCTCCGCATCGGCCACCGCCTCGACGAGCCCCCCGATCGCGCGGGCGATCACGGGCACTCCCGACGCCGCCGCCTCGAGCGCGACCAGGCCGTAGGTCTCCGAGTAGGAGGGGATCAGCACGAGTGCGGCGTCCCGCAGTCGTGCGGCGAGCGCCTCGCGGGTGAGCGCTCCCTCGAACACGACCGTGTCGCCCATGCCCGCGGCCTCGACCTGCTCGTGCAGGTATGCCTCGTACTCATCGCCGTCCGGGGGAGGCGACCCGATGAGGCGCAGGGCCGGGCGGCGCTCCGGAGGCAGTGCGGCGATCGCGGCGATCGCCGCGTCGAACCCCTTCAACGGGTGCAGGCGGCCCGCGACGATGACCTCGGGGCGGGCCGCACCCCGATCCTCCCCCGCATTCGGGTGGAAGAGATCGGTGTCGACCCCGGGGTGCACGACGTGCACGCGATGCGGATCACCGCCCAGCCGCTCCACGACCGTCTCGCGCTCGGCCTCGCTCACGGTGACGACGCCGTCGCTCTCGTGCGCCAGGCGCCGCTCGGCGTCGAGCCGGCCCGGGGCCTCCGCGCGTTCGCCGTCGGTCAGAGGCGTGTCGTCGGCGGCCGCGATGCTGTGGTAGCTCTGCAGCATCGGGACGCCCTGCGCCCGCGCCACCGGCAGCGCCGCCATGCCCGAATACCAGTGCTCGGCGTGGATGAGGTCGGTCGGGTCGTCTTCGAGATGCGCCGCGAGGGCCGCGCCGAAGGGTTCGATGAGCGCCTCGTGATCGCCCTTCGCGAGGAGTCTCGCCGGTCCAGCGTCGAGGTGGATCACCGAGAGCCCCGGCTCGAGCTCGACGACGGGCTCGTCGGCCTCGTCGCTGCGCCGGGTGATCAGCCGTACGCGGTTCCCGGCGCGGGCGAGCTCCCGCGCCTGCGCGAGCACGACGACGTTCATGCCTCCGGCGTCTTTCGTACCGGGACGGTGCAGCGGCGAGGTGTGCAGCACGACGAACGCGATATCGAGGGGGACGATCTCCATGATTCGACCGTAGTGGGTGAGCGGACGGCGCGATGCACCCCGCCCGGCGGTGCTCACCGGCCCTCGGTTCGACGCTCGGCGCGAACTCGTGGTTGAACGAGCGCGCGCACGGGTGTACCGTGGAAGACGGAGATACCCTATAGGGGTATCGAAGATCGCAGTCACTCGCCTCCCGAGCGTCCGCCCGGCAGTTCGAGTGCCGGAAGAACACCACCAGAAAGAAGTCCGAAATGACCACCAGCGAATTCGTCGTCACCGGTATGACCTGCGAGCACTGCGAGAACGCCGTGCGCACCGAGGTCTCGGCCATCCCGGGCGTCACCGGGGTCGAGGTATCGGCGCAGAGCGGCGAGCTCCGCGTCACGAGCGAATCGCCCATCGCGACCGAGGACGTCATCGCCGCGGTCGACGAGGCGGGGTACACGGCGACCGCAGCATGACCTCCCCCACCGCCGCCGAAACCGGGCCCGGGGCGCAGGGCCGCACCCGATTGGATCTCGACATCCAGGGAATGACGTGCGCCTCTTGCGCGGCCCGCATCGAGAAGAAGCTGAACCGGCTCGACGATGTCGAGGCCGAGGTGAACTACGCGACCGAGAAGGCGCGCGTGTTCGTGCCCGCGGGGTACGACGCTCAACTGCTGCTCGACGAGGTCGAGCGCACGGGCTACTCGGCGTCGCTGCCGGCGCCGCCCGCCGCACCCGGCATGAGCGGCACCGGCGCGACCGGCGCTGCAGCCGCGGAACCCGGCGCAGCCGCCGCGGAACCGCACGCCGATCCCGAGCTGCGCAGCCTCAGGCAGCGGCTCATCGGCTCGATCTGGCTCTCGGTGCCGGTGATCGCGCTCGCGATGATCCCGGCCCTGCAGTTCACCTACTGGCAGTGGGCCTCCCTCGCGCTCGCGGCGCCGGTGATCGTGTGGGCGGCGTATCCCTTCCACCGCGCGGCGTGGATCAATCTGCGCCACGGCGCCGCCACGATGGACACACTCGTCTCGGTCGGCACGGGCGCCGCGTTCCTGTGGTCGCTGTACGCGCTCTTCTTCGGGCACGCCGGCATGCCCGGAATGAAGCACGAGTTCACCCTGGCGATCGTGCGCAGCGACGGCGCGAGCAACATCTATCTCGAGGTCGCCGCGGGCGTCACCATGTTCCTGCTCGCGGGGCGCTACTTCGAGAAGCGCTCGAAGCGGCAGGCGGGCGCGGCGCTGCGGGCCCTGCTCGAGCTCGGGGCGAAGGACGTCGCGGTGATGCGCGACGGCGCCGAGACCCGCGTTCCCGTCGAGGAGCTGCGGGTCGGCGACTCGTTCGTCGTGCGCCCGGGCGAGAAGATCGCCACGGACGGCGTGATCGTCGAGGGGCTCAGCGCGGTGGACGCATCCATGATCACCGGCGAATCGGTGCCGGTCGAGGTCGGCCCGGGCGATGCCGTCACCGGGGGCACCGTGTCCACGAGCGGCCGCCTCGTCGTGCGCGCCCGCCGCGTCGGCGCAGACACGCAGCTCGCCCAGATGGCGCAGATGGTCGAGGACGCGCAGTCGGGCAAGGCCGAGGTGCAGCGCCTCGCCGACCGCATCTCGGGCGTGTTCGTGCCGATCGTCATCGTCATCGCGCTCGTCACCCTCGCCGGCTGGCTGCTCGCGGGCGAACCCGTCGCGAGCGCCTTCACCGCCGCGGTCGCGGTGCTCATCATCGCGTGCCCGTGCGCACTCGGGCTCGCCACCCCGACGGCGCTCCTCGTCGGCACGGGCCGCGGCGCGCAGCTCGGCATCCTCATCAAGGGCCCCGAGATCCTCGAATCGACCCGCCGCGTCGACACGGTCGTGCTCGGCAAGACG
>JBDIAD010000147.1:0-4377 GCA_039812205.1 Leucobacter sp. | reverse complement strand
CGCATCCGAAGCGTCCGAGGCGGTCGCGGCGGCGGGATCCGTTGCGCCGCCGGCGACAGGATCGACTCCCGGGTCACCGGGGGCGCCCGGCATGACCGGTCCCGGTGCGCCGGGACCGACCGGAACCGCGATGTCGACGACCGGCGCGACGGCGGCGTCGACTTGCGTCGCCACCGTGCCGAGCACGAGATCCACGCCGCCGAGCGCAGGATCGAGCACCGGGTTCAGCGAACCGAGCAGGTCGCCGATGAGCGGGACCCGGCCCAGGGTGTCGCGGAGCGGATCGGTCACGGTCGCCACAGGCTTCGATGCGAGCAGATCCGTCACCGTTCCCGCCGCGTCCGAGGCCAGGTCGGTCGTCGCGTTCACCGTGCTCCCGACGAGATTCGAGGCGTCGGGTCCGACCACGGGCACCGTCGCGATCACCTCGGTCACCGGCGCCGCGACCTCGGTCACGAGATCGCCGACGGGCTGAGTGACGGCGGGGGCCGCGGGAAGCACGGTCTCGGCCACGGGGACGACGACCTCGGTGACGACGTTGTTCACGAGGTCGCCGGCGGTGTTCGTCACGGCCGACGTCGCAGAATCGACGACCGAGGTGAGGTCGTCGAGGAGACCCGTCGGGCGCTCCTGCGCATGCGACGGGGCGGCGCTCAGAAACATGCTCAGCGCCGTCCACGCGACGACGGCACCACCGCAGGCCGCGAGCCACCACAGGGCTCGCGAAACCGGTCGAGCACGTTCTTCCATCTCTCGCGTCACCCCCCTGTGGCGCAAATACGACGTTGTATCGGCAGCCTACGGGATGCCCGCCGATATGGGAAGGGGGCGTCGTAACGGTTCGATCACCGGAAGTGCATCGCTCGAGGCGTGCGAGCGGTTCGCTCAGTGGGTGGGGATCACTCCGCGCCCGCCTGCCGCACGCCGGCGGACTCGATCACGGCGATGAGCATCACCATCAGGGCGGCCGCGAGCAGCACCGGCCACGCCATGGAGCCCAGCACCTCGGCCAGCAGGGCGGTGCATCCGATCGCCACGGCGAGCACGGGGATGATCGCGTTGCGCACCCCGCTCAGGTGGTGACGCAGGATCAGCGCCCACACCCCGAGCAGGAAGAGCGCAACCGGCACGGTGAGCGAGGCGACCGCGACCGGGAGGCCGAGCGAGGACTCCCCTGCCTCGACGGCGAGCAGCACCGAGATGCCCGCGGAGAACGCGCCCGCCGCCGCGAACACGACGTAGTGGCCGTACCCGAACACGAAGGCGGCACGACGCCCGGTGAGCAGTCCCTCCCCGCTCACCGAGAAGTACGTCCACCACATGCCGGCGGCAAGCACGAAACCGCCGAAGCCGATGAGCAGCAGCTGCGTCAGATGATCGGCGTCGGCGATGGCCGCGGCGGGCGCGGTCGTCGAGGCGAGCACCGATTCGCCGAGCACGATGAGCGTGAAGCAGCCGTATCGATCCGCGATGTGGCCGGCGTGCCACGGCGTGACCCTGGCCCGCTCCGCCCAGACGGGCACCGCGATCTCGCACGCCACCAGTGCGAGGAACACGAGGACGCTCGCCGTCGCGGGGACGAGCGGGTACCCGATCCAGAGCAGCTGCACGAGGCTCACACCGATCGCGTAGCGGTGAGCGGTGCGGCGAAGATCCGGGTGCGCACGAGCGGCGCGCAGCCACTGCGTCACCAGCGCGATGCGCATGATGACGTAGCCGGCGATCACGACGCGCATATCGCCGTCGCGCATCGCGGGGCCGGTGCCGACCGCGAGCACGATGGCGCCGCCCATCTGCGCGAGCACGATCAGGCGGTAGAGCCAGTCGTCGTTGTCGAAGGCGCTCGCGAACCAGGTGAAGTTCATCCAGGCCCACCAGATGGCGAAGAACACCATGAGATACGCGCCGATGCTCGGGACGAGGGCGCCGTCGACCTCCCCCTGGAAGAGCTGAGCCGAACCGAGCGACACCGCGACGACGAAGATCAGGTCGAAGAAGAGCTCGAGCGGGCTCGCTGCGCGGAAGAGTTCAGCGGGATCGCGCGGCGCCATGCGGCGCAGGCCGAGCGAAGGGCGGGGCGCGGCGGCGCTCATGAGGAGCGCTCGCTGCCCAGCTCGGCCCCCGCGGGCAGGTCGCCGGGGTTCTCGCTCAGGATCACCACGTGCTTCGGAACCCCCGCCGCCGAGGCCAGCTGCAGCACCGCGGCGATCGCGGCGGCGATGAACACCCACTGCGTCGCATTCACGATCGTCGAGTAGTCGTGCTCGCCGCGGCCCGCCGCGATCATGCCGTTGGAGATCGCGCCGAAGATCGCGACGCCGATGGTGCTGCCGACCGACCGTGCGAGCTGGCCCACCCCCGTCGCCGCGCCGCGCTCGTTCCAACGGACCGACGACTGCACCGCGACGAGTGTCGGAGGCATCGTCCATCCCATGCCGAAGCCGATGAAGAACATGGAGCTCGCCACGAACCACGCGTTGGGCCACCCCGCGAGCGCGGCGAGCAGGGCCGTGCCGAACGCCGCGACCGCACTGCCGATGATCGCCGTCTGGCGGAAGCCGATGCGCATGTACACCTTCGCCGATATCGACGAGGCGACCGGCCAGCCGAGCGAGAGCGCCGCGACGGCGAGCCCCGAGATCAGCGGCACGACGCCGATCGAGTTCTCCAGGTACGTCGGCGCGAAGCTGGACAGCCCGGTCGTCACCGCCCCGCTGAAGAGATTCACCGCGGCGGTCGCGAGGATGAGCGGGCGGATGACGAGCTTCAGATCGAGGATCGGCTCGCGTGCGCGCCGCTCGATGAGGACGAACGCCGTCAGCGAGACGGCGCCGAGCGAGAGGATCCCGAAGGTCTGGGGCGACAGCCACTCCCAGGCGACGCCGCCCTCGAGCAGCGCGAGGATGAGCGCGCTCAGCCCGATGGTCAGCGTGATCGCGCCGGCGTAGTCGATGCTGCGCTTCGTGCGCTCGACGCTCTCGTGGTATTTGCGCCACAGCACCCACATGGCGATGAGGCTGAGCGGGATGTTGATGAAGAAGATCCAGCGCCAGGTGAGGAACTGCGAGAACACGCCGCCGAGGGTCGGGCCGAGCACCGAGGCGATCGCCCAGACGCTCGCCGTGTAGCCCTGCACGCGCCCGCGCTCCTCGACCGTATATATATCGCCGATGATGGTGAAGGAGATCGGCAGGATCGCCCCGCCGCCGATCCCCTGGAGCGCACGAAAGACAATGAGCGACGTCATGTCCCATGCGATGCCGCACAGGATCGACGCGATCAGGAAGATGAGGACGCCGACCAGCATCACGGGCTTGCGCCCGATCATGTCGGCGAGCTTCGAGTAGATCGGCACTGTGACGGACTGCGTCAGCAGGAAGATCGAGAACAGCCACGGGAACTGCGTGAAGCCGCCGATATCGGCGACGACGGTCGGCACGCTCGTGGCGAGGATCGTCGAATCGATCGCGACGAGCCCCGTGCTCAGCATCACCGCGAGCAGGATCGGGCCCCGAGCCGAACGAAACCCCACGGTACGGCCGCGGCTTTCGGCTGCGCTCATTCGGACCCCACTATCTATATTCAGGAACAGCATAGGGCGAGCCTCCGACTTCATTCCAGGCGTACGCCAGAGCCCTGCGGGTACCATGTTTCGAGAAGGAGGCGACCATGGGCATTCTCGACAGTGTTGAGCGCGGGCTCGAACGCGCGGTCAATGGCGCCTTCGCGCGCACATTCCGCTCCGGCGTGCAGCCGGTCGAGATCGCCTCCGGCCTGAGGCGCCAGCTCGACATCGGCTCGGTGGTGGTGGATCGCGACCGCGTCCTCGCCCCCAATCGTTTCGTGGTGAGACTGGCCCCGGGCGACGCCGCGCGCCTGGCGGGGCAGACGGGCGGGGCACTCGAGCGAGAGCTCATCGGCGTCGTCGTGAAGCACGCCAAGAGGCAGGGGTATCAGCTGCCCGGCGAACCCGATGTCGAATTGCAGACGGACGGCTCGCTGCGCACGGGCGTCCTCGAGATCGACGCCTCGCAGGTCGAGAGCTCGGTGAGCTGGGACGCCGTGCTCGAGGTGGACGGCGCGCAGCACACGCTGCGCACGGGCACCACGACCGTGGGGCGCGGCAGCGACGCCGATATCCGCCTCTCCGACACGGGGGCCTCGCGCCAGCACCTCCAGGTGGTCTGGGACGGCAGAAGCGGCCTCGCGCATGATCTGGGATCCACGAACGGCTCGAAGATCGGCGGCCAGCGCTTCCGCGAGGCCGCGCTGGCACCGGGCACCGTGATCACGATCGGGCAGACGAATCTGCGCTTCGACCTCGTGCCCAGCCGGGCGCGGGCCGCGGCACCGCGCGCGGCGGCGCCGGCTGGCCGT
>JBDIAD010000146.1:0-4386 GCA_039812205.1 Leucobacter sp. | reverse complement strand
GCTTCGAGGTGTCGCGGTCGCCGTCGGCCCCGAACATGAAGATGACGCGGCCGGGCGCGACCTCGCCGAGCGCGTCGAGCATCGCCTGGAACGCACCGGGGGTGTGCCCGTAGTCGACGTAGAAGCGCGGGCCCTGGGCGGACGGCAGCGACGGGTTCATCGCCTCGAGCCGGCCCGGGATGTAGACGGGGATGAGCCCGCCGTCGAGCCCCGCCTCAACCCGCTCGAGGGGAATGCCCGCCTCGTGCAGCATGATGAGGGCGAGCGCGGCGTTCTCGGCCATGAAGCGGCCGAAGACCGGCACGCGACCGCGGAAGTGCGCGCCTCCCGGCCCCTGCAGCACGAAGGCGACCCCGTCGAGGTCCTGCCTGGTCACGGCCAGGTGCCAGTCGGCCGACTGGCCGTACTCGGTCGCGAGGGTCGTCACGGGGATGCGCGCCTCGCGCGCGATCCGCTGCCCGTAGGGCGAGTCGACGACCACGACCCCGCGCTCCGCGTGCTCCGGCGAGAAGGGCGCGAGCTTCGCGGCGAAGTAGGCCTCCATGTCGCCGAAGTCGTCGAGGTGATCCTGCGAGAAGTTGTTGAAGGCGACGACGTCGAAGCGCACGCCGTCGATGCGGTGCCGCTCGACCGCGTGGGCCGAGACCTCGAGCGCGACGGCGTCGACCCGCTCTTCGAGCATCCTGGCGAGCAGGCCGTGCAGCTCGGGCGCCTCGGGGCTCGTCAGGTTGCTCGTGATCACCTCGTCGCCGACGCGGCGCTCGGCGGTCGAGCTCAGGCCGGCCCGCAGGCCCGCGGCGCCCAGCAGCTCGGCGAGCAGGTAGACGACGCTCGTCTTGCCGTTGGTGCCGGTCACCCCGAACACGGGCACGCCGCGCCCCTCGTTGTCGGCACTCGCGGTGTCGACAGTCGCGGTGTCGAGTCGCGCGGCGCCGAGCCGGGCTGTGCCGTAGACGGCGGCGGCGACCTCGCCGAGGATCCCTCGGGGGTTCGCGGGTGCGACGAGCACGGGAAGCTCGACGCCGGCGGCGCGCACCAGCTCGGCGCCGGCGGCATCGCTCAGGATCGCCACCGCCCCGCTCTCGGCCACCTGGGCCGCGAACTCGGCTCCGTGCCTCCTGGATCCCGGCAGGGCGGCGTAGAGATCGCCCGGGCGGACGTCGCGCGAGTCGAGCGTGATGCCGGTAGCGGCGAGCCCGCGGTCACGGTCGTCGATCGAGAGCCCGAAGCGGTCGGCGAGCGGTCCCAGCGGGGCCGGTCTCGGGTCGCGCGGTCGGATGCTGATGTCACCCTCGATGCTGCTCACCCCTCGATCCTAGGCCGTGCCCGAGCAGTGCCCGCGCACCCGTGCGTCCGCGCCGCTCAGTCGCCCGTCGGCAGCGGCTGGTACTGGCCGCTCGAGGGCGGGATGTGGAAGGTGCGGATCGTGGCCTCCGCCGCATCGTGGAAGGATCGCTGTGCGGCGACGCCGCCGTCGCCCGCCGCGGGGAAGGCGATCGAGGCGACCACGACGAACTTCGGGTCGTCGGCCGGGAAGATGCCCGCGAAGCTGTGCACGAAGTCCGCGCGGTAGGTGCCGGTCTCGGGGTTGACCTGCTCGGCGGTGCCGGTCTTGCCCGCGATGCGATAGCCGGGGATCTTGACGTTCTCGGCGATCCAGCTCTGCTCCACCACGTTCTCGAGCACCTGCATCGTGGTCGCGGCCGTGTCCTCGGAGACGACGCGCACAGGATCGCCGTGATCGAGCTCGTGCACGGTGCCGTCGACGTCGGTGCAGCTCTCGACCACGCTCGGCGGCACGCGGACCCCTCCGTTGGCGATGGCCTGGTAGACGCCCGCGGTCTGCACGATCGTCGAGGAGACGCCCTGGCCGAACATCGTGTTGTACGAGGTCTGCCGGTCCCACTGCTCCACCGGGTAGAGCAGGCCGGAATCCTCGAGCGGCATTCCCGCGCTCGTCGACTCGCCGAGGCCGAAGGCCCGCAGGTAGCCGTAGCGCGTGTCCTCCGGCAACCGCGAGCCGAGCATCGAGATGCCGACGTTCGAGGAGTGCACCATGATGCCGGTCAGCGTCCAGGGCATCACCCCGTGCACGAACGAGTCGTTGAACGAGACGTTGGGCTCGGGCGACCAGCTCGAGGGCACCTCGGCCTGCGTCTCGGGCGTCGCCTTGCCCTCCTCGATCAGTGCGGCGGTGGTGATGGTCTTGAACGTCGAGCCGGGCTCGTAGGGCCAGGTGAAGCTGCGCGCCTCGCGGTTCGCCGCGGGCACGGCGTCGACGTTGTTCGGGTCGACCGAGCCGTTCTCGGCTACGGCGACCAGCTCGCCGGTCTCGACGTTCATGATCGTGAGCAGGCCCCACTCGGCCGAGACCCGGGCCACCTGCTCGTTGATGACCTGCTGCGCCTCCCACTGCAGATCGCGGTCGATCGTGAGCTTCACCGTGCCGCCGTTCACCGCCTGCTGCGTCACGACCATGCTGCCCGGCAGCGCGACCCCGTCGGCGCCGCGCTCGTAGCTCTCCTCGCCGTCGATGCCCGTCAGACACTGGTTCTGCGAATACTCCACACCGGCCTGGGGCACGGAGTCGGCGCCCGCGAAGCCGACGATGTTGCCGGCGACGGCGCCGTTCGGGTAGGTGCGGGCGTGATTGCTCTCGAAGGTCAGCCAGGGGATGTTCAGGGCCTTCAGCCTGTTCAGTGTGCTCAGGTCGACCGAGCGCTTGACATAGGCGAAATCCGATTTGGGATCGATCGCGAGAGCGTCGTCGACGATCTGCTGGATCTCGTCGGCGGTCTGCCCGGTGACCTCGCCGATCTCTGCGAACGCCTCCTGCGCCGTGACTGCGACGGTGGCGATGCCGTCCTTCTCCACGAGGCGGAAGAAGATGCCGTCGTTCAGGCGCGTGTTCTTCGGCGAGAGCTGCACGTCGTACCGCTCGTCGGTCGCCGCCATGGTCACCCCGTTGCGGTCGACGATGTCGCCGCGCAGGCTCGGGATCACGACCGGCACCGCCCGTTTGCCCTCGGCCGCCTCGTTCAGCTCGGCGGCGGAGACGACCTGCAGGTCGACCAGGCGAAGGGTGAACACGAGCGACGCCACGATCACCACGAACGCGGCGGCGAGCCTCCTGCCGCCGCTGCCCCGCAGTCTCAGCCGTGCCATCGCTCCTGACTCACCTCCGTCGCCCCTGTCGTGCGCTGCGCCCAGTCGCTTCGCCCGTATCCGGTGCGGCTCGCGCTCAGTGCGTGACCGGCGCGGGCAGCTTCCCCTGCCACGGTACCGGTGCCGAGGCCTCCACCTCCGCAGCCGCAGCGGCCTGTCCCGTGTTCCGCGGCACGAGCAGGCCGTCGGCGTCGACGACGGGAAGGTTGTCGAGGGTCGCGTTGGGCACGCTGTTGTCGCCTGCCGCGACCGTGCGCGACTGCAGTGCGCCGAGCACCGCACCGTCGCTGAGGCGCAGGGTCGCGGGCGTGGCGTTCTGCACCATGCCCAGCCCTGCGGCGTTCACTGCCAGGTTCTGCGGCGACGAGAGCTTGTCGACGTTCTGGGAGAGCACCCGCTCGACCCGCAGCAGATCGCGCTGTTCGAGCTCGAGCGCGCGGGCCTCGTAGGCTCCCTGGGAGACGGCGATGCTGAGGCCGAGCTGCGCGGCGAGGATGCCGAGGAGGATGCCGACCGCGGTGAAGGCGGCGAGCAGCGGGCTGAGCCCCCGCTTCGCCTTGACCGCGGCGCGCACCGGATGCAGATGACGCCGCTCGGCGGGGCTCCCGCCGATCCGCTCCTTGCCGGGCGCGGCGAGCATCGCGTCGAGCGATTCGCGGCTGATGGGGGCGGTGTTGCTCACGAGGCCTCCCTCAGCCGTTCGACGGCGCGCAGGCGCACGGGGATCGCGCGGGGGTTGGCCGCGCGCTCGGCTTCGCCTGCCTGCTCGGCGCCGCGAGTCAGCAGGGCGAACTCGGGGCGGTGCTCGGGCAGCTCGACCGGCAGCCCGGCCGGGGCGGTCGACTTGCTGCGGCGGGCGAACTCTCGCTTCACCAGGCGATCCTCGAGGGACTGGTAGCTCATCACGACCGCGCGGCCGCCGACGTTCAGCAGGTCGAGCGCGGCGGCGATCGCCCGGTCGAGCGCGGCGAGCTCGCCGTTCACCTCGATGCGCAGCGCCTGGAACACCCGCTTGGCGGGGTGCCGCTGGTCGCGCACGGCCGCCGGGGTCGCCGCCTGCAGCACCTCCACCAGGCGGCCGGAGCGCTCGATGGGCGCCTCGCCGCGCGCGGCGACGATCGCCCGCGCGTAGCGGGCCGCGAGCGGCTCCTCGCCGTAGCGCTCGAAGATCGCGCGGAGGCGCCCCTCCGGTGCCTCCCGGAGCACGTCGGCGGCGGTCTC
>JBDIAD010000145.1:0-4449 GCA_039812205.1 Leucobacter sp. | reverse complement strand
CAACACTCCGGCGAGGAGGGGCGGAACGGCGATCATGAGGAAGAGAACGGCGAAGCGCTTCTCACGCCGTTTCATACCGGGCGCGAAGAATCGCCAGATCTGCCAGAGCCAGACCGGCGATGCGATGATCACGCCGATGAACAGCGCGATCTGAACCCGGAGGTCGAAGCCGCTCCCGATATCGGTGTAGGTGATCTCCGCCGTGCGGCCGTCGATCTCGAGCTGCTGCAGCGGGACGCGGAGCATATCCCACACCCACGAGGTGAGGAAGAAGCCGATGCCGAGACCGATGACGATCGCGGCGGCGGCGATGATGAGACGGTTGCGCAGTTCGATCAGGTGCGCACCGAGGGTCATCCTGCCTTCGGAGTTCTTACGGCGCTTGGTCGCTCTGGCCACCCGGCCAGTCTAGCGACGCCGCGGTGTGACGAGCCCGGGTCGGCCGGATCACAGGTCGTAGGGCGCGAGCGCCTCCGCGGCCCACGCCTGCACGACGGCCCGCGCGGTGAGGGGGGACTCGACGATCACGTCGCCCGGGGCGGCCTGGATGAGACGGATCGCCGATTGCGGATGCTCCAGCATGATCTCGACGCGGACCCACCCGGAGCCCTCCTCCTCGATGATCTTCGGGTCGAAGCCGGCGACGGCGTGCAGCGCCGACGGGCGCACGAGCGCCGTCGTCGGGAGCGCCGCCTCCCGCGGCCCGATGGGCCCCGGACGGCTTGCGGGCGAGCGCGTGGCGGCCTCGCCGGTATCGCGGGCGTCGCGCATGGCCGAGAGCAGGAAGGTGCGTTCCGCCTCGCGGTCGAGGCAGTAGCCGCGCAGATACCATTCCGTGCGGGACTGCGTGAGCGCGAGAGGTTCGACGCGGCGCACGCTTGATGCCCCGCGCAGGTCGTGGTAGGTGAATGCGAGTCGATGCCGCTGCTCGAGCGCCGCGGAGACGATCACGAGCTGCGGATCGGCGGGTTCGGCGGCTACGGAGATGGGCATGTGAGCGGCCGCGCGCCGATCATCTGCGCGCGGCGCGGCGAGCGCCAGCTTCGCAGCGGTCTCGGCGGCGAGTCGTGAGTGCTCGGGCGAGAGCACGCCCTGGAGCGAATGGAGCCCCGCCAGCAGCGCCGCGTATTCGGTCGCCGAGAATCTCGGCGACTCCTCGACCGCGACGATCTGCGTGAGGGACACGGTGTCCTCCTGCTCCAGCGCGTCCCAGTCGATGTCGAAGAGATCCTCCGGCTGATACGTGTGGGTCTCCCCCGGGATCCCCGCGGTGCCGATGAAGCGCACGAGCTTTCGCACGGTCTCCGCGTCGATGTCGAACCGCTCCGCGAGCTCGGAGACGGGCGTCGGCCCGTGGTCCCGTAGATACGGGATCATCGCGAGCAGCAGCACGACCCGGTCAGCGACGTCCAGTGAGCGCGCCATGCTAGCCCTCGGCTTCCGCGTCGTGGGTCTGCAGGATCCCCCGCAGCAGCTGGATCACCCGGTCCTTCAGTTCGGCGGGTTCGGCGACTCTCACGTCGCCTCCGTAGCCGCAGAGTTCGCGGGCGAGCTCGGTGAAGTCGAGGGTGCCGATCTCCACGCACTGGAATCCGTCGAGCTGCGCGGTCCGCTGGCTCCCCCGCGGGGCGAGGCGGGCTTCGGCGGTCGTGCCGGTGCGCACGTGGATCAGCGCGCGCAGCTGCCGAGCCCGCTCCTCGAGTTCGGAGATCGCGCGTTCGGCGCGCGAGACCAGCGCGCGGTCGAATGCCTCGGGAGTGAGACGCACAGGCCCGTGGATGCGCGAGAGCAGGAAGGTGCGATCGTCCGAGCGATCGAGATCGTAGGCGATCAGATGCCAGCGCCCGTCCGCGCGATGGAGCCGCAGCGGCGCCACGCGGCGCGGCGCCGGGCTCTCTCGATCGGGCATCCAGTAGTCGAAGGTCACGACGGCATCGCCGTCGATCGCGCGTTGCAATGCAGGCGCCGCGCTCTCGGAGATGCCGAGCTGCGGCGCGACGCCGAGGTGCTGCGCGTCGACATTCGAGCCGAGCGATGTGAGTTTGATCACGGCGCGGCGGGATTGCGCGGAGAGGCTTCCCTCGCTCCACGCGAACGCCGCCGCGCGCAGCAGCGCCAGCTCGGCGTCGCTGAACTGCAGTGTCTGCGGCACCTGGAGCATCTCCTTCGAAATGCGGTACCGGGTCAGCTGATTGTTGCCGCTCTCCTCCGGGGAATCGAGTGTCTCGATCCTCACTCCGAGTTCGCGCAACTGATTCTTATCGCGCTCGAATTGACGCTCGAGCGCGGGGTCGGTCGTCCCGGGAGCGTAGCGCTCGGCGTAGCCGTAGACGCTCGAGAGCAGGTCTCGCTTGGTCACCCCCTGGGGGCTCGCGACGAGCGCGAGGACGAGACTGAAGACGCGCTGCTCCCCGGGAACAGTCGATCGTCCACCGGTGTGCGCGGCCATCGTCAGCCGGCTGTCAGGACATCCACGACGTGAACGAGCGGATCGCCGCTATTCGGGTCGAGGATCACGACGCGAGAGCCGAGCGGCACGCCGGTGAGCTCCGAGCGGAACGAGTAGGCGGAGTCCTGCTCCGAACCGAGCTGCACCAGGCTCTTCTCCCATGAGTTGGAACGGACCTGCTTGTCGTTCCATCCGATGGTCATGACGTTTCCGAGTGCCGTCTGATCCGCGGTGAGTCTCGGCCCCGTACCCTCGATCGCCGCTTCGGCGCGCAGATCCGCGGGCGCCTGCTGCGGGGGAAGCACTACGCCCGGCTGGCCGTTCGCGTCCTGCGTCAGGGCGGGGAAGCCGAACGGCAGTGCTCGGCTCTCACCCTCGGCCCGCATCGATCCGGCGCTTCTGATCTCGACCACGATGACGATCGCATCCTCGGTGTAGCCCGAGGTGAGCGCCTGCTGCGGCGTGGCTGCGATCGCGAGGACGTCGCCGGGAGCATGGCAGATCACACCCGCCATCACCAGATCGGTGTAGGAGAGGCTGTCGGTCCGCCCCGCGGCGAGGAAGGCCGAGAACTCCCGCTGCGACTCCTCGGGCATGGCCTCCATGAAGCGGTTCTGCGTCGGGAGCACCATCTGTCCGGTCGCCGCATCGAACACCGTGACGATCGCGCTCACGAGCTCTCCGCCGGAGATCATGCGGCTCCGGTCGCCCTCGCGCAGCTGGGTGAGCTGCGGATTCACGATGTCGGTGCCGCCGGTCACGGAGACGCGCGGCACGCCGTCGGTGATGTCCTTCAGGGTGACGCCGTCGCTCAGCATGCCCGGCTCGAGCACCGTTCCGCACTGCTCGAATGCGGTCGTGCTGTTCGGTGAGCTGCACCCGACGAGACCGGTGATGACCACTGCGGTCGCGGCGGTGGCAGCGAAGAAACGACGAAGCATGAAGACCTCTCGACAGACTCTTGGGCGTGCTCAGTCTAGCGGGTGGCCCGCACCGCGTTCCTGAGCGAGCTGCTGCGATTCGCGGGCCTTCTTCCGAAGGATCTTGTCGCTTTTTGCGCGCTCGCCGATCGTCTCGGGCTCCCACGAGCCGGCCTCGGAATCGGCGAGGTCGGGCATCCAGGCGGCCATGTCCGCGTCGCTGAACTCGCTCTTGGAGGCGCGGCGCTTCAGGCTCGGAAGGATGGTGCCCGGGGCGAGGCGTCGAGCGGTGACGAGGAAGCCGGTGTGCGCGACCATGCGGTGATCGGGGCGCACCGCCAGGCCCTCGACGTGCCAGCCCCGCACGAGGGTTTCGCTGGATTGCGGATGGGTGAAGAGACCGCTGCGCCGGATCTCCTCGACCGTGCGCGAGAGTTGGGTGACCGTGGCCACGTAGCAGATCACGACGCCGCCCGGCTTGAGCGCCGCCGCGACCTCGTCGACGCACTCCCACGGTGCGAGCATGTCGAGTACGACGCGATCCACGCTGCCTTCGGCGCACACCTGAGGGAGTTGCTCCTGCAGGTCGCCGATCGTGAGCGTCCAGTTCGCGGGCATCGCGCCGCCGAACGCCGAGACGTTCCCGCTCGCTATCGCGCCGAACTCCTCCCGCCGCTCGAAGGAGTAGACGTGCCCGTCCGGGCCCGCAGCTCGAAGCAGATGCAGCGAGAGCGCCCCCGACCCGACGCCGGCCTCGACGACGACCGCCCCGGGGAAGATGTCGGCGAGGGAGACGATCTGAGCGGAGTCCTTCGGATAGACAATCGCGGCGCCGCGGGGCATGGACATCACGAAGTCGCTCAGCAGCGGGCGCAGCACCAGGTACTCCTCCCCCGCACTGTTCCGGACGACGCATCCGTCGGGCCTGCCGACGATATCCGCGTGGGCGATGATTCCGCGATGGCTGTGGAACTCACCGCCGTCGATGAGCGTGACGGTATTGCGCCGGCCCTTCGGCCCGGTCAGCTGAACGCGATCACCGTAGTGCAGTTCTGCAGTCATTCCTCAGAGTGTAGCGAG
>JBDIAD010000144.1:0-4450 GCA_039812205.1 Leucobacter sp. | reverse complement strand
CGATCTCCTCGGCCTTCTCGACCGCGCCCTTCATGCCGGCCGCGGGGTCCGTGAGCACGATCTCGGCGCCGTACGCCTTCAGCATCTTGCGACGCTCGATGCTCATGCTCGACGGCATGGTGAGCACGACGCGGTAGCCGCGGGCCGCGCCGACGAAGGCGAGCGCGATGCCGGTGTTGCCGCTGGTGCCCTCGACGATGGTGCCGCCCGGCTTCAGCTCGCCCGACTGCTCGGCGGCGTCAACGATCGCGATGCCGATGCGGTCCTTCACCGAACCGGCCGGATTGTAGAACTCCAGCTTCGCGTACACCTCGGCACCCGCGTTCTCGGTGACGCGGTTCAGCCGCACCAGCGGCGTCTTCCCGAATGCTTGGGTGATATTCTCGTGCAAACGTGCCATGGGGTCCTCCGGTGTGACGATAGATCGAATACGCAAAGCCTAGCGTCAAGTTATGGGATGCGTTACATAGAGTTATGTGTGAATGCTTCGGAAAATGGAATCGGTGAGCGACCCCGACAGCGGGCCGGGCATCGCGGACGCGCTCGCGGACATCGCCGATCAGTTGAGCCGGGCCGGTATCGAGAGCGCCGCCGCGGAGGCCGAGCTCATCCTCGCGCATGTCTGCGACGCCTCTCGCGGGCGAGTGCAGGCGCTCGCGATCCTGGGCGAACGATTGTCGGTCGCGCAGTTCGCGCAGGCGAGCGATCTCGCGGATGAGCGCGCGCGCCGCACGCCGCTGCAGCATCTCACGGGGAGGGCCCCGTTCAGGGGTCTCGAGCTCGCGGTCGGGCCGGGCGTCTTCGTGCCGCGGCCCGAGACCGAGGGCGTCGCGCAGTTCGCCGTTGACGCCCTGCAGGCGGTGCCGCATCCCGAACCGCTCGCGGTCGACCTCTGCACCGGGAGCGGCGCGATCGCGCTCAGCCTCGCGCACGAGGTGCCGACGGCGCGCATCTGGGCGATCGAGAAGAGCCCCGAGGCCCACGCCTGGGCCGCGCGCAACGTCCATCGGCACGGCGACGGCCGCGTGGAGCTGATCCTGGGAGACGCGGCGGACGCGCTCGCGCTGCTGCCGCCCGAGATCCTCGGCCGCGTGAACGTGCTCGTCACCAACCCGCCCTACGTGCCCGACGACATGGTCCCGCGGGATCCGGAGGTGCGCGATCACGATCCGGCGCTCGCGCTCTACGGCGGATCGGACGGCCTCGACGTGATCCGCGTCATCAGCCGGGTCGCCCGCGACGTGGTGGCCCCCGGAGGCCTGCTGGTGATCGAGCACGCGGAGATCCAGGGCGAGGCGATCCGCACCCTCCTGACGCGCGACGGGTGGATCGGCGCCTCGACGCACCGGGACCTCGCGCTGCGCGACCGCACCACCACCGCGCTGCGCTGAGAGTAGGCTGGTACACCATGGCTGAAGTGTTCGAGTGCGCCGACGACGAGTCGCAGCAGACGGGAATCCGGGCGGCGAGCCTGGCGATTCGACGCGGAGAGCTCATCGTGATGCCGACCGACACCGTCTACGGCGTCGCGGCCGACGCGTTCTCGCCCACGGCGGTGCAGGCGCTGCTCGACGCGAAGGGGCGCGGCAGGCAGTCGCCGCCGCCCGTGCTGATCCCCAACATCGCGACGCTCGACGCGCTCGCCGCCGAGGTCCCAGAGCCGGTGCGGCGCCTGGCGGAGCGGTTCTGGCCTGGGCCGCTCACCATCGTGCTGCGCGCGAACCCGTCGCTCCGCTGGGATCTCGGCGAGACCGGCGGCACCGCGGCGCTGCGCATTCCGGCCGATCCGCTCGCGCTGAAGCTGCTCTCCGAAACCGGCCCGCTGGCGGTGTCGAGCGCGAATCTCACCGGCGAGCCGGCGGCGACGAGCGCCGGTGCGGCTCGCGACATGCTCGGCGATTCGATCGCGGTGTACCTCGAGGCAGGGCCGGTCTCGGGCGACGGAATCGCCTCGACCATCATCGACGGCACGCGACTCACCGACGCCGGGGGCGAGCTGCGCATCCTGCGCGAGGGGCGGATCTCGCGGAGCGAGCTCCAGCAGCTGCTGCCAGAGGTGACGATCGAGGAGTAGCGTGACCCCGTATCTGCTCGTCGCCGCCGTCGCCGCGCTGGTCACGGCCGCGGGGTCGGCGCTGGTGCTGCAGCTGAGCAGACGGCTGCGGCTCGCGCCCGCGGTCCGCGAGCGCGACGTGCACACGACGCCGACCCCGAGGCTCGGGGGCGCGGCGATGTACGTCGGCATCGTGGCCGCGGTGCTGGTGTCGACGGGGATCGCCGAGTTCTCGGGGATCTACGGTCAGACCACGGAGGTGTGGGCGCTGCTGCTCGCGTGCACCATCGTCGCCGTGGTGGGGTTTCTCGACGATCTGCTCGATCTCGACTGGATGATCAAGCTCGCGGCGCAGCTGGTCGCCGCGGGAATACTCGCCTGGCAGGGGGTGCAGATCGTCTCCCTGCCCTTCGGGGACACTCTCGTCGTCGGATCGTCCTCGGTGAATCTCGTGCTCACCGTGATCCTCATCACCCTCGTGATGAACGCCATGAACTTCATCGACGGCCTCGACGGGCTGGTCGCCGGGGTCGCGATCATCGCCAACGCGATCTTCTTCGTGTACACGCAACTGCTCACGGCGCAGACCGGCATCGACTCGTCGATCTCCTTCGCCGCGCTGCTCGCGGCGATCATCGTCGGCATCGCCGCGGGCTTCCTCCCCTTCAACTGGCACCGCGCCCGCATGTTCATGGGGGACACGGGGGCGCTGCTGATCGGCCTGCTGATGGCGACCTCGACGATCTCGGTCACCGGGCAGCTCAATCCCGCGGCCCTCGATCAGAAGCTCGTGCTCGCGAGCTACATCCCGATCATCCTGCCGATGGCGATCCTCGCACTGCCGCTCGCAGACTTCACGCTCGCGGTGCTGCGCCGCCTCAGCCAGGGCAAGAGCCCGTTCTCCGCGGATCGCCGCCATCTGCACCATCGCCTGCTCGACCGCGGCCACTCGCCGGTCCAGGCCGTGTGCATCTTCTACCTCTGGACCGCCGTGATCTCGACGGCGTTCCTGCTCGTCTTCATCCTGCAGGACTACCTCGTGCCCGCCGCCGTGATCGTGCTGGGCGGCGCGCTGTGCCTTCTCGTGACGCTTTTCCCGGTATCCCGCGTTCGCGGACTTCTCGTCCAGCGCGGCTTGCTACGGTTGGACGGATCAGATCAGCCGACCGAGAGGACCCCTCAGTGATCGACGCCGCACCGCCCGAGGGCGAACCCTCGATGCCGTCATCGCAGCCGATCTTCATGAAGGCCCTGTGGATCGGCGGGCTGGCGACGCTCGGGCTGCTGGTGCTCTGCGGTGGCATCGGATGGTGGATCGCCGGCAGCCGGGGGTTCATCGGCGGAGTCCTGGGCGCGGCCTTCGCCGGGGTCTTCCTCGGTCTGACCATCGCGAGCATCGCATTCGCGAACCGTCTGGTGAAGAGCAGCTTCTACGTCATCTCGTTCTTCGCGATCGTCGTCGGCGGATGGCTGCTGAAGTTCGTCGCCTTCTTCATCGCCGCGCGAATGCTCCGCGACGCTCCCTGGCTCGAGCCGAAGGTGCTGTTCTTCTCGCTGGTCGGCAGCGTGCTCGTGTCGCTCGTGATCGATGTGTTCCTCGTGCAGAAGAGCCGGCTGCCGTATATTTCCGACCCCAGCCCGTCCGCGTAGGCGGTGGATTTCCGCTCGATACGGTTTTGCCGTGAGCGAAGTTCTTGCTAATATCGGAACGTTCCCTGCGCGGTTTACAGGCTAATTTCGCGTGCACCGGGGCACGATCATCGTTCGACGCTGTGCGGAATTGCTTCCTCACCCCGAATCAGGAGACTGGCGCTGTTCGCAAACGCTCTGCACCTCGTTGCCCCGATCCTTGTTTCTACTGAAGAGGGCGGTGGGTTCCACCCCCCGTCGATCAACGACTTCTTCCCGGAGAGCGTGCTCTTCCAGGGGACGCCGTTCGAGATGAACCGCATCATGATCATCCGCGTGATCATGATGGTCGTGCTGCTCGCCCTGTTCTACTTCGGCACGCGCAAGATGCGCGTCGTCCCGACGCGCGGCCAGTCGCTCACCGAGATGGCGCTCGACTTCATTCGCGTCGGCGTCGCGGAGGATCTGCTCGGCAAGAAGGACGGCAAGCGGTTCCTGCCGATGCTCTGCGCGATCTTCTTCACGATTCTCGCGTTCAACATCACCGGCATCATCCCCGGCTTCAACATCGGCGTCTCGGCCGTGATCGGCCTGCCGATGCTGCTCGCGGTGATCTCGTACATCACCTTCATCTACGCCGGCGTCAAGAAGAGCCCCAAGAACTTCTTCAAGAACTCGCTCTTCCCCGCAGGTGTGCCGCTGCCGCTGTACATCATCGTGACCCCGATCGAGTTCTTCTCGACCTTCGTGCTGCGCCCCGTGACGCTG
>JBDIAD010000143.1:0-4514 GCA_039812205.1 Leucobacter sp. | reverse complement strand
TGCGCGCACGATACGCGCGCCAGCGACGCTTGTCCCCGAAGTCGCCGATCAGTTTTTCGATCATGTTCATGATGTTTCTCCTGTCCGAAGCGCTTCCAGTTGCCGAGCGAGAAAGTCCCAAGTCCGCCAGAATTCCTCGAGGTACTCGCGTCCCCGATCGTTGAGCGAGTACACCTTGCGGGGCGGCCCCTTCTCCGACGGAACTTTCTCGACCTCGACGAGACCGCGCTGCTCGATGCGGATCAGCAGCGCATAGATCGTCCCCTCTGCGATCTCGGAGAAGCCGCGTTCGCGGAGTCGGGTCGTGATCTCGTAGCCGTAGGCGGATCGGCCCTGCAGCAGTCCGAGCACGATTCCCTCGAGCACGCCCTTCAGCATCTCCGTCGCTTGTTTCGCCACCGGGCACCTCACTAGTCAGCGTTACTACTTACCAGTAGATAGTAATGCTGACTAGCACGCATCTGTCAACCCCGAATTCCGCTCCCGGAGCACGGGCGCAGAATAGACTCGACCCCATGTCCGCACGCCGCCGCAGAACACTCGAGCTCCGATACGACGACGGGTTCCGGGCGGGGATCACCACCCTGATCACGCTGCCCGCGGCGGTGGTCGCGCTCTGCATCTTCGCCGCTGGCGCCGACGCCTCCCACCAGATCCTGCCGCTCGCATTCGTCACGCTCTGCGGCGTATCCTCGGGCTTCTCGGTGCTCTACCTCGTCTGGACCCATCGGGTCTTCTCCCGCCTCGACGACGCCGAATGCGCGAGGATCGCGGCGATCCAGTTCCGGCGCGGCCCCAGCAGAACGGCGCGCGTCCTCGGCTTCGCCCGCACGGTCGACTGGGCGGTGTTCGCCGCGAGCATCTCCCTTTTCGCCGCGATCGCGGCAACGATCATCGGCTCGGAATTCGAGACGCGCGACAGCCTCTGGCTCCCGGCCCTCGTCCTGCTCACCGCCGGCTCCGCCTGGGCGACCATGGTGTACGCCTTCGCGCTCCGCTACATGCGCCTGCACGCGGGCGGCGAGACCATCGCCTTCGACATCGAGGAGCGCCCGAAGTTCATCGACTTCGTATCGATGGCCGTGATGGTCTCCTCGGTCGGGGCGCTGTCGGCCGGAACTCCCCGCACTCGAGCCGGTCTCGGCACGGTGCGCACGCACACCTTCATCGCGTTCGGCTTCAACACGCTCGTCATCGCGATGATCGTGTCGCTCGTGAACGGATTCCTGCTGAGCGCTTGAGCGACCGCGCGGTGAACGACCGCGCGTCGAACGCCGAGGCTCAGCGCATGCCGTGGCGCTTCGAGATCGCGGCAACGGCGCGATCGAAGGCCGCACGCTCGAGGACGTTGCCCTCGCGTCGCATCCCCGCATCCGTCACGCGCAGCACCCGATCGGTCGCGAGAAAGCTCTCGCGCCGCTGCGAATCCCAGCCGCCCGTGCCGACGGACACGAAGTCGCGATGGAACTTCGTGCTCAGGTAGCATCCCGCATAGCTGTGCGCATCGATGCGGGCGATGATGAGCACGGGGCGATCCTTGCCCCGCCCGTCGTTCTCGACGTAGGGTACCCACGTCCAGACGACCTCGCCCGGGTCGGGCTCGCCATCGAGCTTCGGCGAATAACTGGGTTTCAGAGTGCGGATCTCGGCCGAAGTGAGGTTGCGCGTCGCATCGCGCCCGAATTGCCCGGGGCTCTCGGCGAAGGTCTCCGCGCCCCGCCCCGCAGTGCCGGCACGACCGGGGCCGCGGCGCACGGCTCCGGTGCGCGATGCGGCCTGCTTCTTCGCGGGGAAGAGCAGCCGCAGCAGCGCCGTGAGCACGGATGTCCCGCTCATGCCTCAGGCCTCGATCTCGGACTGCGTCAACGCGTTCAGACGGGACATGCAGCGCAGGTACTTCTTGCGGTACCCGCCGTTCAGCATGCCCCCGCCGAAGACGCTCGTCAGCGGCACCCCGGTCGCGCGCACCGGGATCTGCGCGTCGTACACCCGATCGATGAAGGCCACGAAGCGCAGGGCGGCGGACTGGTCGGTGAGCTCGAACACGTCGCGCAGCCCGATGGTCTGCACTCCGCTGATCAGGCCGATGTAGCTCGATGGATGCACCGTGGCCAGATGCGCGATGAGATCTCCGAAGGAGTCATCGGTCATGCGCTCGCCCGCCGCGGCCGTATCGGCGAGCGCGAAGCGGTAGGCGTCGTCGTTCAGCACGACGGCCTCGCCGTCGATGTCTCGCTGACGGTAGTCGGTACCGTCGATGCGGATCGTCTCGAAGCGATCCGCCATCGCCTGGATCTCGCGCATGAAGTCGGATGCGGCGAATCGCCCCTCGCCCAGCGCGTTCGGCGGCGTGTTCGATGTGGCGACGATCCTCGATCCGGTGGAGACGAGCTCACCGATGAGCCGCGTCATCAGCATCGTGTCGCCGGGGTCGTCGAGCTCGAACTCGTCGATGCAGATCAGGCGGGCGCCCTGCAGCACGCCGACCGCGCCGGCGTACCCGAGCGCGCCGACGAGGGCGGTGTACTCGATGAAGGTGCCGAAGTACTTGCGCCCCTGCGTGGCGTGCCACGTCGCGGCGAGCAGATGGGTCTTGCCGACGCCGAAGCCTCCGTCGAGGTAGATCCCGGGCTTCGTCACGCCGACTGCACGGGGCTCGGCCTTCTTGCGGAACCCGAAGAGCCCGCCGCGGGCGAGGGGCTGCTCGGGCTCGGCGAAGATCCGCAGCGTATCGCGCGCCTGGGCCTGCGACGGATACGTCGGGTCGGGTCGATACGAGTCGAAGCTCGCGCCGTCGAACTGGCGCGGCGGCACCATATTCGCGACGAGCTCCGTACCGGTGATGCTGGGGTGACGGTCGACGATATGCGCGAATCCGTGCGTAGTGGTATCTGACATCGCGATTCAGTCTAATCGCGCGCTTCGGGGTGCGGATCGCGCAGGTCGCGCACGAACGCCTCGGTCGCGCGCTCCCACCCCTCGGGGTCGGTGTTCCACAGCTTCACGTGCTCACCGCGCATCTCGTGCACGGAGACGAGATCGGGGCGCTGCCGCGCGAACTCGATCGCCCCTCCCCACGGAACGAAGGTGTCCTCCGCGCTCAGGTGCATGAGCGTCGGAACGCGCAGCTCAGCGGCGAGCGCACGAGCGGTGAGCGCGTGCAGATCGGTGCCTTCGGCTCCGATCACCGCTCCTCTCACCCATCCGCGCTGCATGAGCTCCATGCCGAGCCTCGCGAGCGGGCGCGGGAGCCCCGCGAGCTCCGCCTGCCGCTCGAGCAGCACCGGCCAGTCCAGCCCCGGCGAGTCGAGCACGAGCCCGTCGACGAGCTCTCGGAACGGCCCTCGATTCGCCGAGAGCACGGCCGCGGTGCCGCCCATCGACCAGCCGACGAGCGTGACGCGATCCGCACCCTTCGCGACGGCCCAGGCGATCGCGTCGTCGACATCCCGGTGCTCGGCGAGTCCGAGGCCGTAGCGCCCGGCGAGCCCGGCGGGCGCCCCGGGGTCGTTCCGGTAGGCGAGGACGAGGCTCGTGATCCCCGCCCGGGCGAGCGGCGCCACCCCGCGCAGCGTCTCCTCAGGGAGCGCGCCGCGGCCGTGGATGTGCACGGCCCAGCGGCCCGGCCGCTCGGTCCCCGGGGCCGGGCGCACGAGCCAGGCCCAGGTCTCCCCGCCGTCGACGGGAATGCGCACCGTCTCGGCGTCGAAGCCGAGCTGCCCGGGGTCGGTGTACCACCATCCAGTGATCCGCCCCCGAAGCCCGGGCTCCAGTCGCCCGCGCTGAACGCTCAGCACGTCGCGAGCGACGCGCAGCGTGCCGGCGTCGTCGATCGCATCCGTCACGGGGCCGAGACGGGCATGGCCCGCTCCCCCGGCCCAGATGAAGGAGTACTCGCCCGGAAGGTCAACGTCGGGGCCGTGCACCCAGACCCGCTCGCCGCTCGGCGAGCTCTCCCGGGATTCGAGCGCCCACACGCGCACCTTCGCTTCGGGTGCCTTCGCAGGGGTGAGCACCTGACGGGCGAAATGCGCGGCCACCGCGGTCGCGGCACCCGCCGCTGCGGTCGCGGCGACGGCGATGACGGGCAGTATCCGTGGGGTGCGCATATCTCCCTCGTGTCTTACGAAACCACTATGTCCGGCGTGGCAACCGTCTTGCCATTACATCAAACCCTAGTCTCGCCATGTGAGCACACATCTGCGGGGAGATGACGCCGAGTTCGAGGCCGCGGCGCAGCAGCTGAGAAGCGCGCGCTTGCGCAACGAGCTTCAGGTTCGGGAGATTCCCGCACCCGAGCGGATCGCGCCTCGATCCATCGCCTTCTCCGCCGGGGTCGTGCGCGGCTCATCCCATCCGAGCGATGCGCAGGGCGATTCCCCGTACGGAGCCGGAAGGTTCATCCTGCTCGGCGATCCGGGTTCCGCGCCGGACTGGGGCGGCCCGTATCGGATCATCTGCTTCGCGCAGGCGCCGCTCGAAGTGGAGATCGGCACCGATCCCTGCATCTCCGA
>JBDIAD010000142.1:0-4515 GCA_039812205.1 Leucobacter sp. | reverse complement strand
CGCTTCCCTCGGTGCGCAGCTGGTCATGGCGGGGCGCGCCCCCTCTTCCCTTGCCTTCGGCGCCGACTCGACACTGCCGGTGACGCAGATCCAGGTGCACTAGCCCCGCGCCCGATCATCGGCTTCCTCCATCGACCTAGAACAATCGCGGTTCGGCCGACAGGGCGCTCTCGCGTGCCGCCGTGGCCAGCTGTGCTCGGGCACGGGTGTCGATGCGCCTGGGCGCCTGCTCGAGGCCGTAGCGCCTGATGAGGGGGCGGATCCGCGCCGCCAATTCGAGGCGGTACGCCTGGGGCGCGCGACTGCTGCTGCCCGGATAGAGCTTCCGATATCGCGGTACGAGGTCGGGATGCGATGCTTCGAGCCAATCGAAGAACCACGGTTTCACATGCGCGCGGAGATGCAGCGCCCCGTAGACGACCGCCCGGGCTCCGGCCTCTGCGATATCGTGCAGCAGTCGACTCAAATGCGCGGGCGAATCCGTGAGGTAGGGGAGCACCGGCATGAGGAACACGTCGCAATCGAAACCGGCGTCCGTCGCTGCGGCGATGGTGTCGAGCCGCGCGCGAGTGCTCGGGGTGCCCGGCTCGATCGACTGCTGGAGCTCATGGTCGCCTACGGCGATCGACATCGCGAGCGAGACGCCCGAGCGCTCGCGAGCCTCTGAGAGCAGTGGGAGATCCCGTCGCAGCAGTGTGCCCTTGGTGAGGATCGACAGCGGCGTCCCGCTGTCGCTGAGCGCGCGAATGATGCCCGGCATGAGCGCATACCGGCCCTCGGCGCGCTGGTAGGGGTCGGTGTTGGTGCCGAGCGCGACGGGCTCGCGCGCCCAGCTGGGCCGTGCGAGCTCGCGGGAGAGCACTTCGGCGACATTCACCTTGACGACGATCTGTGAGTCGAAGTCTTTGCCCGTATCGAGGTCGAGGTAGCGATGCGAGCCGCGCGCGAAGCAGTAGACGCAGGCGTGCGAGCAGCCGCGGTACGGGTTGATCGTCCAGGTGAAGGGCATCGACGATTCCCCGGGAATGCGGTTGAGCGCGCTCTTGGCGAGCACCTCGTGAAACACCATGCCGTGGAATTCGGGTGCCCGCACCGTTCGCAGATGCCCGGGGAGCGCCGCGAGCAGGTTCTTCTCCATGCCCGGGAGCGCGGCCGGCTCGGCGGCCCGAACGCTCTGATTGCTCCATCTCATGCACGTTATTAGAACATATGTTCGAATAGGAGGCAAGGGGTCGAGCGAACGAGAGCGGGCAGGTGTCGGGCGCGAACGCCCGGCACCTGCCCGCCGGTTCTGCTGATCTAGATCAGCTCTGCTGAACTAGATCCCGCGGATCGAGGTCGCCTGCGGGCCCTTCTGGCCTGCTTCGATTTCGAACTCGACGCGCTGATTCTCTTCGAGA
This sequence comes from Leucobacter sp., assembly GCA_039812205.1. GTDB lineage: Bacteria > Actinomycetota > Actinomycetes > Actinomycetales > Microbacteriaceae > Leucobacter. The sequence continues at coordinate 3,115 of JBDIAD010000142.1, read as the reverse complement.
TTGCGGTGGCCGAAGCCAACGATTGCACTGTAGTGGGCGAACACATCACCTGAGCCATCATCGGGAGCGATGAAGCCGAAGCCCTTGGCGGAGTCGAACCATTTGACGGTGCCGGTAGCCATTACGTTATTCCTTCGTTGTTGTGGGACGCGAGAGCGTTCCGTGAATCCGTGACGGCGGCGCCGCCTCGGAAGTATGAGGGGAGCGCGCCACGGATCAGAGTTTCAGCATGGAATGCTGGCTGTGCCGGTGTTGCGAGAAAAATGCGACTATCAATCTATCTGGGCGCTCGTGCCGTCGTTGGTGAGCGCGAAATGCTGCTGACTCGATCCTGCAATCCCCACTGCACGAGCGAGCCTTGTTAGTAAGCCTACACGTTTTGCGACCGTGTGCGAATCGATTTGTCGTGACAGTGCCGCTATTCAGACGGAAGGGAGTACTGTCTTCATCGACGCGAGATGTGAAAGGCGCAACATGACGGATTCGGCTCGTTCGCAGCAGGTCGAAAGTAAGAGCGCACCGTCCGCCGGCTCTTCCTCGTACTTCGGTCAATCGATGCACGACTCCTACGCGAGCGGCGTCGCCCCGAAGAGCCCGTGGCCGGCGCTCGCCGCGCTCATCATCGGCTTCTTCATGCTGCTGGTCGACACGACGATCGTGTCGGTGGCGAACCCCGCGATCAAGACGGCGCTCGATCCCGCGAGCACGAATCTCGACAATGTCGTCTGGGTGACGAGCGCCTACCTGCTCGGCTACGCCGTGCCGCTTCTCGTGACCGGCCGCCTCGGCGACCGGTTCGGACCGAAGAGGATCTACCTCATCGGCCTCGTCATCTTCACGCTGTCCTCGCTCGGCTGCGGCCTCTCCGATTCGCTCGGCATGCTCATCGCCTTCCGCGCTGTGCAGGGCCTCGGCGCCTCGCTCATGACGCCGCAGACGATGGCCGTGATCACCCGCACCTTCCCCGCCACTCAGCGCGGCGCGGCGATGGGCCTGTGGGGTGCGACATCAGGCGTCGCCATGCTGGTCGGTCCGCTCGCCGGCGGGGTGCTCGTCGACGGATGGGGCTGGGAGTGGATCTTCTTCGTGAACCTGCCCGTCGGCGTCATCGGCTTCGTGCTCGCGCTGATCTACGTGCCGAAGCTCAAGACGCATGAGCACCGTTTCGACGTTCCCGGGATCCTGCTGTCGGCCTTCGCGATGTTCTGCATCGTGTTCGCGCTGCAGGAGGGCGAGCGCTACGACTGGTCGCCGCTGATCTGGAGCATGATCGGGCTCGGCGTCGCTGTGATGGTGATCTTCGTCTGGCACCAGGGCAAGACGAAGAACGAACCGCTCGTGCCGCTGTCGCTCTTCCGCGACCGGAATTTCTCGGTGTCGACGAGCGCGATCGCGATCGTCGGCTTCGTCGTGACCGCGATGACACTGCCGCTCATGTTCTTCATCCAGATGGCGCGCGGGCTCAGCCCGACCCAGTCGGCGTTGCTGATGGTGCCGACTGCGGTCGCCGCGGGCGTGCTCGCGGGACCCGCCGGGAAGCTTCTGGATCGCGTCGATCCGCGTCTGATGCTCGTGCCGGGCCTGCTGCTCACCGCCGGCGCGCTCTTCTGGGACGCCGCGATCATGAATGCCGACACCCCGATCTGGGTCTTCCTGCTGCCCGCGTTCATGCTGGGCGTCGGAAATGCCGGCATGTGGGGGCCTCTGTCGACGACGGCGACCCGCAACCTCGCGCTGGAGCACGCCGGTGCCGGTTCGGGCATCTACAACGCGATGCGCACGATCGGTTCGGCGGTGGGTTCGGCAGCGATCGCCGCCTTCATGCAGTCGCGGATCGAGGCGAACTTCGCGGGGGTGCCGAGCGGCGATCTCGACTTCTCGTCGGGCGTGATCCCCGAACAGGCCATCCCAGGGTTCTCGAACGCGATGGCGCAGGCCACGCTGCTGCCGGCGGGAGTCATGGTGCTCGGCGTTGTCGTGATCCTCTTCATGGAGCGCCCGAAGAACCTGCTGCATCGGCAGAGCCGCGTCGAGGGGTAGTACTTCCGGATTCGGCCTCGTCAGCGGCGCTGCTGAATCGGAGAACCGCCCCTCGTTTTGATCGGGCGAGCGGATCTGCGGTGATTCGGGCGGAGAAGCGTCGATCCGGCTGATGGTTTTGCTCGAAACATCAGCCGGAAGAGCGCTTCTCAGCCGAAATGCTCGAGAGGTGTGGACCGTGCGAGACTCCGGGTACGTGGAACCGGATGAAGCTTTGCTTCATCCTCAAATCGTGCCCCCGGAGGGATTCGAACCCCCGACCTACGGTACCGGAAACCGGCGCTCTATCCCCTGAGCTACGGAGGCGCACCCACACAGCCTAACGCACACCGCGCGGTCCCGAATTCACGTCGTCGTCGGCGATCCCTCCGAGCGATCCGCCCGGGCGATGTGACCGTCCGCTGAACCGTCCAGGCCGCCCCCATGAAGACAACTAGAATTGCAGATTGTGACGCCTCAAGAACTCGCCCGCCACCTTGCCCGCATTCTCGCCGATATGGTGGCCGAGCGACGATCCGAGATCGAGATCGGCGAGGCTGACACCGTCGTCGAGCGTCCGAAGAATCGTGAGCACGGCGACTGGGCGTCGAACATCGCAATGAAGTTCGCGAAGCGACTCGGCATGAATCCGCGCGAGCTCGCGCAGGAGATCGCCGCCCGCATCTCCGAGATCGACGGCATCGCGAAGACCGATATCGCCGGCCCGGGCTTCATCAACATCACCCTCGATGCGGCGAGCGCCGGCGAAACCGCGCGCCGCATCATCGAGCAGGGCGACGCCTACGGCCACGGCGATTCGCTCGCGGGGCAGAAGATCAACCTCGAGTTCGTGAGCGCCAACCCGACCGGCCCGCTCCATCTCGGCCATACTCGCTGGGCGGCCCTCGGCGATTCGCTGTCGCGCGTGCTGCGCGCCGCCGGGGCCGAGGTCACGAACGAGTACTACATCAACGACGCCGGCTCTCAGATGGAGAAGTTCGGCCGTTCGGTGCTGGCTGCCGCCCTCGGCGAAGAGGCCCCCGAAGACGCATACCCGGGCGAATACATCGCCGAGCTCGGCGAGAAGGTCAAGGCC
>JBDIAD010000141.1:0-4557 GCA_039812205.1 Leucobacter sp. | reverse complement strand
CAGCCGTCTACGCGGCTCGCTGAGAGACGCGGACATCGCGCAGGGGCGTCGACTTCGGTTGGCGCCCCTGCGGCGTATTCACGGTCCGTCCGGCGTCAGCCGCTAGACTTGCCAGGGTCGATCGGGCGGCACTGTCCCGATCGAACGACACGCGGGCCGTGTCACCTGCCGCGGCCGCAGACTGGGAGGAACTGATGTCGAAGTTCGGACACCTGATCACCGGTGTAGCGATCGGTTTCGTCGCAGCGCATTTCGTCAACCAGACTCCGGGTGGTCGCCGTTTCTTCGAACAGCTGAACCAGGGCGTGCGCGAGTTCGGCGACGCGGTCGCAGCCGGGTACCACGGTGCCGAGGCGGGTACCGCGGAGGATTCCGCGAACGATCGCCGCTGACGCCCGCACCGAGTCACGAGGCCGAGGCCCGCGCCTCGCAGCAGACGCAATTCCACACACAGAGGGAACCACGCAAGAACATGCAGACCGCCGAGATTCGCCGCCGCTGGCTCGATTTCTTTGAGAAGCGAGGGCACACGGTCGTACCGTCGGCGTCGCTGGTGAGCGACGATCCGAGCCTCATGTTCACCGTGGCGGGCATGGTGCCGTTCGTACCCTATCTCTCGGGTCTCGTGCCCGCACCGTACCCGCGCGCGACAAGCGTGCAGAAGTGCATCCGCACGAACGACATCGAAGAGGTCGGCCGCACGCCGCGGCACGGCACCTTCTTCCAGATGTGCGGAAACTTCTCCTTCGGCGACTACTTCAAAGAGGGCGCGATCCGCTTCGCCTGGGAGCTGCTCACGACGAGCGAGGCCGACGGCGGCCTCGGCTTCGATCCCGCGGATCTGTGGGTCACCGTCTACGAGGACGACGACGAGGCACGCGCCTACTGGCGGGACATCGCCGGCCTTCCCGATGAGCGCATTCAGGGACTCGGCAAGGACACGAACTACTGGTCCACCGGGCAGCCCGGCCCCGCCGGTCCGTGCTCGGAGATCTTCTTCGACCGCGGCCCCGCGTACGGGATCGACGGCGGCCCCGCGACCGACGACGACCGCTACGTCGAGATCTGGAACCTGGTCTTCATGCAGTACCAGATCACCGATGTGAAGTCGAAGACCGACTTCACGATCGTGGGCGAGTTGCCGAACAAGAACATCGACACCGGCATGGGGCTCGAGCGCGTCGCCTTCATCAAGCAGGGCGTCGACAACATGTACGAGATCGACCAAGTGCGCCCCGTGCTCGATCGCGCCGCGGAGCTCGCGGGGAAGCGCTACGGCGAGAACCACGAGGACGATGTCCGCCTGCGCGTCATCGCCGACCATGTGCGCAGCGGGCTCATGCTCATCGCCGACGGGGTCACCCCGTCGAACGAGGGCCGCGGCTACATCCTCCGTCGCCTGCTCCGCCGGGTGACGCTGTCGATGCGTCTGCTCGGCGTCGAGGGCCCGAGCTTCGCCGAGCTCTTTCCGGTCTCGCGCGACGCGATGAAGGATGCCTACCCGGAGGTCGAGCGGGACTTCGATTTCGTCTCCAACGCCGCCTACGGTGAGGAGCGGACGTTCCTGCGCACGCTGAACTCGGGGATCCAGATCCTCGACGATGCCGTCGAGACGGCGAAGGGCAGCGGCTCCCCGCTCGCCGGCGATACCGCCTTCCTGCTGCACGACACCCACGGCTTCCCGATCGAGCTCACGCTCGAAATCGCAGAGGAGGCCGGGGTGCGGGTCGATCGCGATGTGTTCGCGACGCTCATGCAGGAGCAGCGGGACCGGGCGAAGGCCGATGCGAAGGCGAAGAAGGGGCAGCGCGCGGATCTCTCGGTGTACACCGAGCTGCGCGGCCTGGGCGAGACGGTGTTCACCGGCTACGACGAGTTGACCCATGAGAGTCGCATCCTCGGCATCGTCGTCGACGGAATGCCCGCCCCGGAGGCCCACGAGGGTCAGATCGCCGAACTGGTGCTCGCCGAGACGAGCCTGTGGGCGGAGTCGGGCGGTCAGGATGCGGATCAGGGCGTCATCGTCGGCGACGGGTTCGAGGCCGAAGTGCTCGACGTGCAGAAGCCGGTTCCCGGCCTGGTCGTGCACACGGTGCGCGTGACCGTCGGCACGGTCGGGATCGACGCCCGCGCCGAGACGCGCGTGGACGCCGACTACCGCCGCGGTGCGACGCAGGCCCATTCGGGCACGCACATCGTGCACGCCGCGCTGCGGCAGGTGCTGGGCAGCGGCGCCCATCAGGCCGGTTCGTACAACAAGGCCGGCTATCTCCGGCTCGACTTCACCCACAACGAAGCGCTCAGCGCGGCGACGAGGAGCGAGATCGAGGAGATCTCGAATCTTGCGATCCGCAGCGACTTCGAAGTGGTGACGCGCGAGATGCCGCTCGCGGAGGCCAAGGCGCTCGGAGCGATGGCACTCTTCGGAGAGAAGTACGGCGACCGCGTTCGCGTGGTGGACATCGGAGGCCCGTGGTCGCGCGAGCTCTGCGCGGGCACCCATGTCTCGAGTTCGGCCGAGGTGGGCATGATCAGCCTGATCAGCGAGAGCTCCGTGGGCTCGACGAATCGTCGCGTCGAATCGCTCGTGGGCATCGAGGCGTTCCGCAACTTCGCCGCCGAGCGCGCCATCGTGCAGCAGCTCACGAACGAGCTGAAGGTTCCGCGGCACGAGCTCGTGCAGCGCATCGAAGACCTCTCGGCGCAGCTCAAGGCCACCGAGAAGAAGGTGGCGCAGCTCGAGGCTGCGAAGCTCGGCGAACGACTGCCGAAGCTCATCGAGCAGGCGGAGTCGCTCGGCGGCACGCGCGCGATCGTCGCGCCGCTCGGCGAGGTCGCGAGCGCGGACGATATCCGTGCGCTCGCGCTGCAGGCGCGCGATCGGCTGGGAAGCGATGCGGGGGTCGTCGCCTTCGCCGGCGAGGTGGCGGGCAAGCCGCTCGTCATCGTCGCGACGAATGCCGCAGCGCGCGAGGCCGGCGTGAGAGCCGGCCAGCTCGCCCGTGCGGCCGCGCAGGTGCTCGGCGGCGGCGGGGGCGGAAAGGACGACCTCGCGCAGGGCGGCGGCGCCGACGCGGGCAAGATCGACGACGCCCTCGCGCAGATCCGGATCGAGCTGGCGGGATAATCGTGATCCGCAGCGGAACACGGCTGGGCATCGATGTCGGCAAAGCCCGGATCGGCGTGGCCCGGAGCGATCCGCACGCCCTGCTGGCGACGCCCGTCGAAACGGTGCCCCGCGACCACGGCGGTGACGCCGATATCGCGCGGATCCAGGAGATCGCCGCGGAGACCAACGCCATCGAGCTCGTCGTCGGACTGCCGATCAATCTGCACGGGAATCGCACCCTGTCGACGGAGGACGCCGAGGCTTTCGCGCGGCGCCTCGCATCCGCGGTGACCATGCCGGTGCGCATGGTCGACGAGCGGCTCAGCACGACCGAGGCTCAGGGGCAGCTGCGGCGCAGCGGGCGGAACGCGAAGAATTCGCGGAGCATCATCGATCAGGCGGCTGCCGTGGTGATCCTGCAGCACGCCCTTGACACCGAGCGCGCACGGGGCGTCGCGCCGGGATCCACCATCGAATGCGGGGAGTCAGCGTGAGTCGAACTCGATCTGAACACGGACGCGGGGCGACGCGGGGCAGGCGCATCCTGGTGTCGCTGCTCGTCGTCGTGCTGCTGCTCGGCGGGCTCGCCGTCGCGGGGTCGCTGCTCTGGAGCTCCTTCGGAGACAAGATCGCGGAGGTCTTCGGCTGGTCGAGCGACGATTTCGAGGGAGAGGGGCACGGCGAGACGGTGATCACGATCGAGTCGGGAGAGATCGGCGAGGATGTCGCGAACTCGCTCGCCGAGGCGGGAGTGGTGAAGACGTCGAAGGCGTTCTACGCATTGCTGCTCGCTCAGGAGCCGGCCGTCGAGTTCCAGCCCGGCTCGTACCGTCTGCGACTCGAGATGAGCGCGCAGGCGGCACTCGATGCGCTGCAGGATCCGGCGAACAAGATGCGGCTCACGGCCGTGATCCCCGAGGGGAAGACGGTGGATCAGGCACTCGAGATCATCGCGGCGGGCGCGGATATCCCGCTGGACGAGTTGCGCGCGGCCGCCGCGAACCCCGCGCAGTTCGGGCTGCCGGCCGAGGCGCCCAGTCTCGAGGGGTGGCTGTACCCGGCGACGTACACCTTCGAGCCGGAGACGACGGCGGTCGAGGCCCTCGACGAGATGGTCTCGTACCAGGTCAAGGCGCTCGACGAGCTCGGCGTGCCCGCGGCCGATCGGGAGCGCGTGCTCACCATCGCGTCGATCGTCGAACGGGAGGCGGGCCGGGCGAGCGACTTCGGGAAGGTGTCGCGGGTGATCGCGAACCGGCTCGACATCGGCATGCGCCTGCAGATGGACTCGACCGCGCAGTACGGCATGGGGCAGCACGCCGACGGCACCGTCTGGTCGAGCAATGAGGCCCTCGCCGACGACAACGCCTGGAACACCTATGTGATCCCGGGGCTTCCGGTGGGCCCGATCGCGAATCCGGGCCGCGCGGCCATCGAGGCGGCGCTGA
>JBDIAD010000140.1:0-4573 GCA_039812205.1 Leucobacter sp. | reverse complement strand
GCTGTCGACCGAGAAATCGACGGCGATCGATGATGGCACGCGGGCGATCAGCGCACGCGCTGCCGGGACCAGCCCGCGTTCGAGGGATTCGGGGTAGAGTGTCGCGCTCAACTGCCGCAATTCCCGTTCGCGCAAACCGTCGAGTTCCCGAGCCAGCGAGCGCATGCGCCCGGCCGGCTCGCCGCCGATCTCATCGGCGATCGACGACATCTCGACCCCCATCATGACGAAACGATGCTGCACGGAACCGTGGAGCGCGTCGGCGACATCCCGACGAACTCGCAGCTCCTCCTGCTGCAGATCGTTTAACGCCTCGGTCGCCCGCCGAGTCGCCGACAAGCGCTCCCGCTCCGCTCGCCTCGCGCTTCGCCCGTACTGCGTCAGCGTGAGCGCCATGCCCGCGATGAACACGATGGCGCACCAGGTCACGATGGCGTCGCCCAGAATCCTCATATTGTCGTCGACCGGATGCACGCCGACCAAGAGCTGCAGGGGGGTGCGGATCATGACGCCTGCAACGCCGATCAGGAACATCGCGACGAGCGTCGTCGGTATCGACCGTTGAACGCACAGCGATAGAGCTGCGAGGGCCGCGACGAGCAGCACTGTCGCCGAGTTGATCGCGAATCTCACGAGAAAATCGGCGAACGGGGCGAGCGTCTCCCCTGATATCGAAAGCGGTTCGTAGCGAAGCACGAACGTGTACTGGGCGCTGCCGCCGAGGGCGAAGGCGAGGCCGAGCACCAGGGCGGTGATCCAGAGCGCGCGCTTGTCCGTTCGCCGGTCGAGATCGCGCATCATGATCGTGTCCGTGTTCACGCGGTTCCCTCGAGAAAGGCGCGCACCGCGCTGACGCGGGGATTCCTATCCGAGGCGTTGAGCTGCAGCGCGGCATAGAGCGAGTTCACGTGATTGTTGACCGAGTTCAGGGCGATCCCGAGACGACCGGCGATGGCCTGGTTCGTATAGCCTTCGGCGATGAGCCGCAGCACCTGCTGCTGGCGTCCGCTCAGTTCGTCGAGCACGCCGTGCGCGCGAGGCGTGCGCGCGGAGACCGTCTCGGGGTCGATGACGCACCTGCCGTCGGCAGCGGCCTCGATGGCCCTGATCAGCGTCGTCGCGGACACCATCGTGTTCTTCGACAGGAAGCTCCAGCGGTCGGCCTCATCGAGATCGAGGTCGAGCAGCACCAGGCTGCGATCCACCGCGGAGAGGATCACGACGCCGAGGTCCGGATTCCACCTTCGCAGTTCCCTCCCGATGTCGAGAGCCGTCCCGTCGGGCAGGGCGTAATCGAGCAGCGCTACGTCGATTTCCGATGCGGGCCACTGGGACCGGACCTCTGCCACCGTCTCCGCCGTTCGCACGCAGAAGCCCGGAACGTCTCGCAGCAGGCGCTCGAGCATCTCGCGGTAGAGCGGCTGATCCTCGCAGATCCCGACTCGCAAACAGTGTGCCCCATCGCGCACGGTGTCCCTCGCCCCCCGACTGTGACAACCTTCGACGTCTTCCTCACAGCTTAGTTCGCCGCCGGCCGGTTCGTTCGAGACGGTACGATGACAGCGTGTCCGAACAGAATGAACGCCTGGCCCTCATGGCGGCTCAGCGCAACGACGACAGCTTCCCCAGCCTCTGGGAGGAGCTGCAGTGGCGCGGGCTGATCCACGTATCGACCGACGCGGAGGCCCTCTCCGCACTGCTCGAGGGCGAGCCGTTCACGTATTACTGCGGCTTCGATCCGACGGCGCCGAGTCTGCATCTCGGCAATCTCGTGCAACTGCTGCTGCTGCGCCGCCTGCAGCTGAAGGGCCATAAGCCGCTCGGTCTGGTGGGTGGATCCACCGGCCTCATCGGCGATCCGCGCCCGACGGCGGAGCGCACCCTGAACAGCCGGGACACCGTGGCCGAGTGGGTCTCGCGTCTGCAGGCCCAGGTGTCGCGATTTCTCGCCTCCGACGGCGAGAACGCCGTGCGGCTCGTGAACAATCTCGACTGGACGGCCCCGCTTTCCGCCATCGACTTCCTGCGCGAGATCGGCAAGCACTTCCGCGTCGGCACCATGCTGAAGAAGGACGCCGTCGCCGCGCGCCTCAACTCGGAGGAGGGCATCAGCTACACCGAGTTCAGCTACCAGATCCTGCAGGGATACGACTACCTCGAGCTCTTCCGTCAGTTCGACTGCCGCCTGCAGTCGGGCGGCAGCGATCAGTGGGGCAATCTCACCGGCGGGGTCGATCTGATCCGTCGCGTCGAGGGCGCCTCGGTGCATGCGATCGGTACTCCGCTCATCACGAACTCCGACGGCACGAAGTTCGGCAAGAGCGAGGGCAATGCGATCTGGCTCGACGCCGAGATGTGCTCACCGTACCGCTTCTACCAGTTCTGGCTGAACCAGGCCGATGCCGATGTGGTCGACCGCCTGAAGGTCTTCACCTTCATGTCGCGCGTCGAGATCGAGGAGTACGAGCGGCAGGTCGTCGAGGAGCCGTGGGCCCGGGCGGCTCAGAAGCGGCTCGCGCTCGAGGTGACCACGCTCGTGCACGGCGCGGCGGCGACGCAGGCTGCGATCGACGCCTCGGCCGCGCTCTTCGGTGCGGGCGATCTCGGGGCGCTCGACGAGGCGACCGTGCGGGCTGCGCTGGAGGAGCTACCGCAGGCTCCTGCCGCCGACGGAGCGTCGATCGCGCAGCTGCTCGCCGACAGCGGGCTCGTCGCCAGCGTGAGCGAGGCCCGGCGCGCGCTCGAGCAGGGCGGCGTCTACGTGAACAACGAGAAGGTCGAGTCGGAGGATGCGCTGCTGCAGGGGGCGGATCTGCTGCACGGCCGCTTCGCGGTGCTGCGCCGGGGCAAGAAGACGCTCGCGGGCGCGGTGGTGGGCGATGCCGTCGATGAGACGCTCGCTGTGTAGCTCCACAGCTGCTTAGCCCTGCAAGGAAAGAAGGCGCTCGACATGGTCGACATGGAATCGAGTTCGCACGCGATGCCGCGGCCGGAGATGCCAGCGGCGGTCGAGAGATGGGAAGTCGCCGGCGGTACCTGGCGAATCGCCCGCGTCGACGATTCCGGCGCCGACGTCGACCTGCTCCGCTGTGACGGCGGGGAGGTCGTCGAGATCCTCCACCTCACCGAACCCGAGGATATTCGATGGGCGAACACGCAGTGACTGCCACCCGGGGTTCCGTCTCGGAGCGTCTCGATGCGCTGCCGTTCACGCGCAAGCACGGGAGGATCCTCGCGGGCTCCGGTCTCGGATGGGCGCTCGACGCCATGGACGTGGGACTCATCTCGTTCATCATCGCCGCGCTCGTGGAGCACTGGGGGATCAGCAAAGGGGAGAGCGGGCTCATCGCCTCGATCGGTTTCGTGGGCATGGCGATCGGGGCGAGCGTCGGAGGCCTGTTGGCGGATCGTCTCGGGAGGCGCCACGTCTTCGCGCTGACGCTGGTCATCTACGGGGTGGCGACCGGGGCGAGTGCTCTGGTCGGCGGAGTCGGACTGCTGCTCGTGCTGCGCTTCTTCGTCGGGTTCGGCCTCGGGGCCGAGCTTCCCGTCGCATCGACCTATGTGAGCGAGTTCGCGCCGGCCAGGATTCGGGGCCGGATCATCGTCATCCTCGAGGCGTTCTGGGCGGTCGGTTGGACCGCGGCGGCGCTCATCGGATACTTCGTCGTCCCGCTGTCGGCCGATGGCTGGCGCTGGGCCTTCGCGCTCGGCGCGGTGCCGGCGGCCTATGCCCTGTTCGTGCGCCTCGGCCTCCCCGAGTCACCGCGATGGCTGGCCGGGCGCGGCCGGGCGAGCGAAGCCGAGCGCATCGTCGCATCGTTCGAGCGCGTCGCCGGCACGGATACTCGGCCCGCGGCACTCCCGCAGGTCGCCGGGGACACGGTCGAAGCTCGTGCCGCCTCGCCCGCGGAGCGCGTGCGCGGCGGGGTCGCCGCCCTGTGGTCCAGAGAGTTCCGGGCGCGCACCCTCTCGATCTGGCTCGTCTGGTTCTGCGTGAATTTCGCGTACTACGGCGCCTTCATCTGGATCCCGAGCATCCTGGTCGATGCCGGTTTCAGCCTCGTGCGATCGTTCGGGTTCACCCTGATCATCACGCTCGCGCAGCTGCCGGGCTACGCGGTCGCGGCGTGGGTGATCGAGAAGTGGGGCCGGCGTCTCACGCTCTCGGTCTTCCTCGTGGGATCCGCGGCGTCGGCGATCGTCTTCGGGACCGCGCACACCGAACCCATGATCATCGGCGCCGGCATGGCGCTGTCGTTCTTCAACCTGGGTGCCTGGGGAGCGCTGTACGCGGTGACGCCCGAGCTCTACCCCACATCGCTGCGGGGCACCGGTGCCGGTTGGGCCGCGGGAGTGGGGCGGATCGCCTCGATCGTGGCGCCGCTCATCGTTCCGGTCATGCTGTCGGCCGGGGGGAGCGGGCTCACCTTCGGCGTATTCGCGGTCTTCTTCGGTATTGCCGCCATCGGTGCGTGGGGGCTCGTCGAGTTCACCGGGCGCGCGCTGGACGATCGCTAGCGGGCGCGACACGCCCGGAATCCGGCACGTGTTGGAGTGCTTTTGCCCGCTG
>JBDIAD010000139.1:0-4576 GCA_039812205.1 Leucobacter sp. | reverse complement strand
GCTCGCTCCATATCTTCGCAGAGTTTTCTGTGCATATCCTGTTTGCTCATTCCAGCTAAAGCGTAGCCAGTGTAGTTTGCCAGCCCTTCGTGCATTTCCAGCTGCTGTTCTTCAATACGAAGCGCGCCCCCTTCGACAAGCCGGAGGTGCGGAAAGCGCTCTACCAGGCCATCGACCGGGAGTACATCGCCGAGAAGGTGTGGTTCGGTCGCGGCAAGCCCGGCGTCAGCGCGATGACCGATGCGATCTGGGCCTACACGGGCGATGTGGACTACACCAAGATGTTCCCGTTCGACCTCGAGGCTGCCGCGCGGGCGCTGGATGCCGCCGGGTACCCCGCGGATGCGAGCGGCCATCGATTCGATCTGAACCTGCTCGTCAGAAACGATCCGCCCGAGCGGGTCGAACTCGGGAACGTGCTCAAGGCGATGTGGGCGCAGATCGGGGTCACCGTCACCGTCACCGTGGCCGATCGCGCCGTCGAGAATCAGGCGGCGTTCACGGACTTCAATTTCGATGCGAACGTCCAGGGGTACACGAACTCCGGCGACCCCGCATCCGGTACGGCGCGCAGCTACGTCTGCGATTCGATCGGACGCAGCTTCGGCAACCCGAGCCAGTACTGCAACCCGGAGCTCGACAAGATCTTCGCGCAGGCGAGTCAGCTCTCCGATAACAAGGAGCGGGCGAAGCTGTACGGGCAGGCCGACCAGATGATCGCCGAGGACATGCCGACGCTGGTGCTGATCCAGGAGGGCAATGAGTACGCTCGAGTGTCGAGCCTCAAGGGATTCGACTACCAGACCGGATCCCCGGATTGGGCGACGGCCTATCTGGAGAAGTAGCGCTGGTATCCGCCCTTCGGTTGCGCCGAGCGACTGCCCGGTCGTAGCCGTGCGCGAGGAAGCGCGGCGACCGTCGGCCCGGGGAAGGGAGCGCGGCGGACACGGTCCTGGCGAAAGCACGAGAAAAGCGGTGGGCGCCGATTCCAGGAGGAATCGACGCCCACCGCGCCATCAGCGAACCGGCCGCGCTACCCTCCCGTGATCGCGGGCACCGCGTCGATGAGCCGCTGCGTGTACGCGTGCTTGGGGTTCACGAGAACCTCCATCGGGTCGCCCTCCTCGACGATCTCGCCCTTGTAGAGCACGACCACGCGATCCGAGACCGCGCGCACCGTCGACACGTCGTGCGAGATCAGCATCAGACCGACATGGCTCTGCCGGCGCACCTTCTCCAGCAGGTTCAGGATCTGCCCGCGGATCGACACGTCCGCCCCCGAGAGCGGCTCGTCGGCGATGATCAGCTTCGGCCGCATCGACAGGGCTCGCGCCATGGCGAGGCGCTGCATCTGGCCGCCGCTGAGCTGCGTCGCGAAGCGGGTGAGGAAATCCTTCCCCGGGCGAAGCCCCACGCTCTCGAGCATCTCGATCGCGTAGCGCGCATACTCCTGCTTCGTCTCCGGGGTTCCCTCGGGCAGCCGTGTCGCCTGCTGCAGGATATCGGCGATCCTGCGCCGCGGGTTGAACGACGCCGAGTGGTTCTGGAAGACCGGCTGCACGTGAATGCGGTTCAGGCGCAGCTGCTTCTTGCTGAGCGTGTCGATCCGAACCCCGTCGTGGTAGACCTCACCGCCGTCGGGCATCTCGAGCCCGAGGGCCATGCGCGCGATCGTCGACTTGCCCGAGCCGGACTCGCCCACGATCGAGACGATCTCTTCGGGGAACACCTGGATGTTCGCCCCGGCGACCGCTACGACCTCCCCGTCGCCGTGGCGCGAGGGGTAGACCTTGCGAACGTTCACCAGGTCGAGAATGGGTGTGCGCTCCATGACCTAGACCTCCACTTCGTCGTGATGCACGGGCGGGGCGTCGACCTCGCCGGTGATGGTGACAAACATGCCGTGCTCGTCGCGCTGCACCTTCGACGAGGCGAGCAGCCCCTGCGTGTAGGGGTGTCGCGGACTGCCCAGCACCTTGTCGGTCGGCCCGGTCTCCACGAACTCGCCGTGGTACATGACGTTCACGCGATCGCAGGTCTCCGATACCACGCCCAGGTCGTGGCTGATGAGGATCAGGCTCATGCCGAGTTCGCTGCGCAGATTGCGGATCAACTCGAGGATCTCGGCCTGCGTCGTCACGTCGAGCGCCGTCGTGGGCTCGTCCGCGAGGAGCACCTCGGGGCGGCACGCGAGAGCGATCGCGAGCAGCACGCGCTGGCGCATGCCTCCCGAGAGCTCGTGCGCGTATGCCTCGGCGGTGCGCTCGGGAAGATCCATGAGGCGCAGGAGCTCGTTGATGCGGGGCCTGATCTCAGTCTCCGGATCGTGCGCGCGAATCGCCTCGGCGATCTGCACGCGGATCCGTCGCACGGGGTTCAGGAAGCTCAGCGGATCCTGGAACACCATGCCGACGCGCTGGCCGCGGAGCTTCGACCACCCGTACTCCGACAGGCGGGTGACGTCCTGGTCGCCCACGTGGATGCTCCCGGTGCGGATCTCCGAGACCTTCGGCGGCAGGAGGCCGCCGAGTGCGCGCACGAGCGTGGACTTGCCCGATCCCGACTCGCCGACGATGCCGATCGCGTCGCCGCGCCCGAGGCTCAGCGAGACGTTCTTCACGACATCGACCCGACCGTGATCGGTGTGGTAGCTGATGCTCACGTCGCGAGCTTCGATGAGTGGCTGGTTCATGCGCTCACTTCCCCTTCGATGGATTCAGGATGCGGCCGATGGCATCGCCGAGGAGGTTGATCGCAACGACCGTGATCGCGATTGCGAGACCCGGGAAGAGCGACATCCACCACGCCGTGGTCAGGAATTCCTGGCCGCGGTTGAGCATGCCGCCCCAGCTGCCGGCGCCGGTCGCGCCGATGCCGAGGAAGCCGAGGCCGGCCTCCTGCAGGATGGCCTGGCCGACGACGAGCGTACCGAGCGTGATCGCCGGTGCGATCGCGTTCGGCAGCACCTCGCGCAGCAGAATGTGCGAGTTGGTCTTGCCGAGGCAGCGCAGCGCGTCGACGAACTCGAGCCGCTTCAGGCGCAGCACCTCGCCGCGCACCACGCGCGCGATCTGCGGCCAGCCGAGAATCGCCAGGATGATGATGACGCCCTCGGTGCCAGAACCGAGCGTGGCGACCGCCACTGCGGCGAGCACGAAGGCCGGCATGACCTGGAAGAGTTCGGTGATCCGCATGATGATCGTGTCGACGATGCCGCCGGCGAAGCCGGAGATGCCGCCGATGAGCAGTCCGAGGATCGTCGCTGCGGCTGCGACCGACAGGCCGATCGTGAGCGAGGTCTTCGCGCCGTTGATCACGAGCAGCAGTTCGTCGCGCCCGTATTCGTCGGTGCCGAAGGGGTGGTCCAGCGACGGCGGGAGGAATGAGTCCGTGCCGAGCTGGTTCAAGTCGATCGGGAAGATCAGCGGTGCCACGTACGCGGTGAACAGCATGATGAGCACCACTATGGCGGCGGTGAAGCCCATCCGATCGGCGAGGAGCTTGCGGAAGAATCCGCGCTTCCTCTGATCGGATTTCGGAGTGAGCAGACGCATGGTCGTCGTTGTATCAGCCATTGAGAAGCCCCGTTCGAACGCGCGGATCTGCGACCGCGTAGGCGAGATCGGTCAGGAAGTTCGCCGCGACCACGATGACGGCGGCGAAGAGGAACACGCCCTGCACCACCGGGTAATCGCGCGCGGAGATGGCGCTCACGAAGGTGGAGCCGATGCCCGGCCAGCCGAACACGGTCTCGGTGAGGATCGCACCCGTGAGGATGAAGCCGAATTGGTACCCGACCACGGTGAGCACCGGGATCGCGGCGTTCGGCAGCGCCTGCTTGCGCAGGATCTCGCGGCCGGTCTGCCCCTTGGCGCGCGCGGTGAGGATGTAGTCCTGCGTGAGCGACTCCGCGACGCTCGTGCGCGTGATGCGGGTGACGGTCGCGCAGTATCCCGATACCAGGGTGAGGATCGGCAGCACCATGTGCAGGAGGAGATCTCCGAAGCCACCACCTCCTCGAGCCGAGACCATGCCCGAAACGGGAAGGATCGCGAGCGCCACCGCGAACAGCAGCAGTGCCATCTGACCGAGCCAGAACACGGGGATCGAATCGACGATGATCACGAAGCCGGAGACCACGCTGTCTCGAGTGCTGCCGACCTTCGATGCGGCGAAGGTGCCCAGCAGGATGCCGATCGTCGTCGAGATGATGAGGGCCGGGATCATGAGGAGCAGGGTGTTGCCGGATCGCTGCAGCAGCAGATCCATCACGGGCAGACGATTGGCGAATGAGAAGCCGAGGTCGCCCTGGAAGACGTTGACGATGTAGATTCCGAACTGCTGCCAGAGCGGCAGGTCGAGTCCGAATCTTTGAATGATTTCTTGTCGATACGACTCCGGAACCGGATACTCGCCGACGATCGCGGTAACCGGGTCGCCCGGGGCCATACGTGTAAGCATGAAGCTCACGGCCACGATGACGATGATGGAAATCACCATCCAGATAAGCCGCTGCGCGATGAACTTGATCACGCGTCACCTCCTCCTGCGAGCCGTCGCAGGTCTGTAGATGTTA
>JBDIAD010000138.1:0-4595 GCA_039812205.1 Leucobacter sp. | reverse complement strand
GGCGGGCGTGATGCCGCGGCCGTTCCTGCGCGACACCGATCTGCCGATCGGTCAGCGCGGTCACGTGATCGGCAGCCCGAATCTGCGCGTCACGACCGAGGAGGGCACGCAGCTCGAGGGCGCATGGACGGCCGGCGACACCTCCCAGGTGCCCGATATCTCGTCGACCCCGGGACCCGGCGGGTTCTGCGTTCCGAATGCCCAGCATGCGGTGCGCCAGGGCCGCCTGCTGGCGCGCAACATCGCGGCCGATCTGCGCGGCGAGGGCGTCATCGACTACGAGCACAAGAACGCGGGAGCAGTCGCGGGGCTCGGTGTGAACACCGGCGTCTTCCAGTCGGGCGGCTTCGCGATGCGCGGGTACCTCGCGTGGCTCGCGCACCGCTTCTACCACGGGCTCGCCATCCCGACGTGGGAGCGCAAACTCCGCGTCTTCGGCGGCTGGGTGGGTCACTTCTTCCTGAAGCGCGACATCGTGAACCTGGAGGCCGTGCTCGAACCGCGCGCGATCTTCGAGGAGTTCGCGGTCCGACCGAAGGCGTAGGCTCCGCTCGGCCGGCGCATCGCAGGTGCGGGTGGTGCGGTTACACGCCGCGCCCACCGCCGCCCCCGCCTCCGCCTCCCGAGAAGCCGCCGCCGGATGATCCGCCGCTGCTCGACCAGGAGGAGCTCGAGCCGCCACCGCCGGAACCGCTGCTGGAGACCGTGCGCGGCTGGCTCGCGACGAAGGAGTGGAAGTCGCCGATCCGCATCGGCTGCGAGAAGGCGCCGCGCTCATCCGACATCCATTCGGGCGCGCTCTGTCGGTAGTAGCGGGCGAGCTCGCCCTGCCACTCGTTCTCGTATCCGAAGAGCACCGCGTAGGGCAGCAGCCGCTCGTACACCTGCACGACGAACTCGGGGCTCACCTCGGCGCCGCTCGCGCTCTGCAGCATGCGGATGCGATCGGCCTCGGCGAGGCGGATGTATTCGCGCAGCCCGAGCAGGTGATCGCGCAGCCGCGCGCCGTCGGCGGTCAGCCCGATCGCGACCCTCATGGCGATGAGAGTCGCGACGATGACCCAGATGATGATGTTGAAGCCGAAGGCGGCGAAGACCGTCGTGATGACGAAGCTGTTGATCAGGATGCCGTGGAGCACGGGCAGGGTGATGGCGAGCAGATAGAGCAGCACGATGAGCAGGGTGATCCTGCTGCTGGATTTCCGGGTGAGGCCGAGATCGAGCGCCCGCTTCTTCGCGCGCTGCTGGAGGGCGGCGCCGAGATCGCCGAGGAGCGTGCTGCGCGTGTCGAACCACACCTGCCGGCCCGACTGCACCGCGCTCGCCGTGCCCGTGCCGAATATGCGCGCATACGCATATTCGTCGAGCCGGTCGAGATCCTCGCCGGTGACCGCGTGCGCGCCGTAGCGATCGATCGGTCGACCCCGGCGGGTCTTCCCCTCCTCGATCTTGTGCAAGAGGCGGATCCTGCGCCGCACCGCGAGATCGAGCAGTGTCGCGGTCATCGCCTTCCTGCGCTCGCGGATGAGTTCGGCCGCGAGGGCGGTGCTCATGCCCTCCGGCGGCTCGTACTGGGCGATGATCGCGCGGGTTCGCCGTGGCCCTCGCCGCCGGCGGGCGATGGTGCCGATGGTGAGCGCGAGCGCCGAGACGAAGGAGGCCGGGGCCGCCCAGAGCAGCAGCGGCACCCGCTCCAGGAAGGGGACCGGCTTCGCGGCGAAGGTGCCCGCGTCGAAGGCAACGGCGATCGTCAGGTTCTCGTGCGGCAGCAGCACGTCGGTCTCGGCGGTGATCGTCGATCCGTCGATCACGATCGGGCACGTGTCGGAGGAGCCGTAGGCTCCTCGATAGCAGACGGCGTTCCCGGTGAGCCTGCTCCCCAGATCGCCCTCGAGGGTGAGCGTCGCGGACACCCGACCGAAGGGCTGCGCCCAGCCCGTGCCGTTCACGTCCCAGTAGAACTCGTCGACGCCGGTGTCCGAGAAGTGCCGGGTCACATCGCGCTGCGTGTACTCGAGCACATAGGTCTGCTCGCCGTGCACGAAGCTCCCCTCGGGCACCGCCATCGTCACGGCGAGGAAGTCGCCGTACGACTCGGTGGAGAAGGATCGCGCGGCGCCGGTCTCGTCGGTCACCGAGACCACGGTGACCTCGGTGTCGACGTCGTTGTACACGCGCGGGATGTCTCGGATGAAGCCGCGGTTCTGATCGAAATCCGGGAAGACTGCGACGATCGTCTCGACCGTGCGCAGGACGGATCGCCCCTCGTCGTCCCGGCCGAGGGCGTACTCGGCGTCGAAGGAGGCGATGCCGAAGTCGTCGAGGCCACCGGGGCGCGGAGCCGCCTGCGACGCCGCCGACGGCGCCTCAGCGGTGAGGGGAGTCGCCTCGGCGCTGCTCGCGGCCGCGCCGCCCGCGAACGGCGGCAGTACCGCGAGGGCCGCGGTCGCGGCGACGATCAGGGCGGGCAGCCTGCGCTTCATGCCCTGAGTCTAATCAGGCGGCGCGCTTACGCATGCCGCGAGAGGAATTCGTACATCTCGATGTCGTCGACCCCCGGGAAGGTTCCTGCCGGAAGGGGCGAGAGCACGTGGGCGTGCATGCGAGCGCTCGGCCAGGCCTTCCCGTCCCAGCGCTCGAGCTGCTCGGCGGTCGGGGTCCTGCAGCATTCGGGGTCGGGGCAGTTGGAGACGGTGCGCATATGCGTATCGCGACCCCGAAACCATTTCGCGTCGTCGAAGGCGACGCCGCAGGCGATCGAGAAGACGCCCTGATCGGCGTCTCCCGCCTGCACGCTCGACCAGAACGTGCCGGCCGGGGTGTCGGTGTACTGGTAGTACTCGCTGGTGCGGTTCGTGCGCTGGAACGCGGTGCGCCCGGCCCACTTCCGGCACACCAGCTGCCCCTCGATGGCGCCGGTCTGATCGCTCAGATAGGGGAGGCCGTCGTTCTGGTAGCCGCGGGCGAGCCCGCCGGCGCTGTCGATGCGGTAGTGATGCACGCGCAGATCGAGGTGCCTCGTCGCGAGATTGCTGAAGCGATGGGCCGCGGCCTCGTGGGTCACGCCGTACGCGTCGCGCAGATCCTCGATCGCGAGATTGCGGTTCTGCTTCGCCTCCTGCAGGAAGACCACCGCGCTGCTCTCGGGGATCAGGCAGGCCGAGGCGAAGTAGTTGATCTGCAGTCGCTGCTCCAGGAACTCCGCGTAGCTCGCGGGGCGATCGTGCCCGAGCACGCGGTGCGCCATCGCCTGCAGCGCGAGCGAGCGCAGGCCGTGGCCCCCGGGGATCGACGCCGGCGGCAGATAGATGCGTCCGTTCTCGGTGTCGATGATGCTGCGGGTGTTCTGCGGCAGATCGTCGACGAAGATGAGCGTGAAGCCGAGGTGCTCCGCGAGCACCGCGACCTCGCGGTGCGTGACCGCGCGCACGCCGGTGTGCCCGATCTCGGCCATCAGCCCCTCGGCGAGGCGCTCGATATCGCCGAGATAGTTGCCCCGCTCCTGCATGCCGAGGCGGATCGCCGTGTTCGCGCGTCGGGCCTCGACCGGGGTTGCGGCGGCGGCGCGCGAGCGCTTCGCGAGTTCGCGATGCAGCCCGACGAGCGATTCGAGCGCGTCGTCGCTGAGCGTGCGCGGGGCGCGCACATGCGGAAGCTGCAACTGCTGGTAGAGCAGGGAGCTCTGCACGCGTTCGAGTTCGATCTCGAGGGCGCTGCGGTGATCGGGGGCCACGGGGCTCAGGAGTTCGGCGGGATCCACTCCCAATTCGCGGGCGATGGATTGCAGAAGGCTCAGCCTCGGCTCGCGGCGCCCGTTCTCGATGAGGGAGAGCTGGCTCGCGACGACGCCGACGCGTTCTCCGAGGGCGTCGAGCGTGAGGCCGGCGCGGGTGCGGAAGTGGCGGATGCGCTTGCCGAGCAGCAATCGGGTGAAGGCCGCATCCTCCATGGTCGGGCTTGCTTCGGGTGACATGTTTTGACTATATGTCAAAAAGCGCGAATCTTTACACTGCGAATTGGTCTGTTGTACACTGAATGTTCGCGCACAATGGATGTATCCCAGTTTCTTGACACGGAGAACATACGGTATGGGCAACACGCCGAAGATTGAGAACGCTTCGATTGCCGAGATGGTGGCCGAGGGCGCAAAAACGGAGAACCCCGAGGTCGTCCAGTGGGTCGCCGAGGTCGCGCAGCTGACGAAGCCGGATTCGGTGGTCTGGTGCGACGGCTCGCAGGAGGAGTGGGAGCGTCTCACCTCGGAGATGGTCGAGGCCGGCACCCTGATCCGCCTGAATCAGAATCTTCGCCCGGGCAGTTTTCTCGCCCGCTCGAACCCCAGCGACGTCGCACGCGTCGAGGACCGCACCTTCATCTGCAGCGAGAAGGAGATCGACGCGGGCCCGACGAACAACTGGCGCGCCCCGGCCGATATGAAGGCCGAGCTCATGCCGCTGTTCGACGGCAGCATGCGCGGCCGCACCATGTACGTGGTGCCGTTCTCGATGGGCCCCGTCGGCGGCGCCATCACCCAGCTGGGCGTCGAGATCACCGACTCGGCCTACGCCGCCATGAACATGCGCATCATGACCCGC